>NZ_JBFUKT010000207.1:0-5158 GCF_056400705.1 Paenisporosarcina sp. P5_A11 | reverse complement strand
GTATCATCAGCATTAGTTCAACAAGGAGCATAGACGACTGGAACAAACAAACACAAACATTGGAAAAATTGAAAGCCAAAGTACTTTTTATCCAATCACAAGCGTAGCCAGTAAGCAGAAGTTTAGGCATATTGGATGCAATGCTACAAGGTAGTGAACAAGCTAGCCGAGAAGCAAATAGACAACAAATGCAAAGACAGCAGGAACAGACTAAAGGAAAAAGGAATAGCAGATTCAGAGGGATTCGATGAAAAGAGGGTACGAACGATAATAAAAAGCCACTACCTATTTTGGTAGTGGCCGTTCTGTGTTTTATTGCTTGTTATCATTAACAAATTTAAGGTGTCTGGTACTTTTTATTCTGATTCTTACTATATGTATTAAAAGCTAAGCTCTGCTGAGGAGTTAAGGATGAAAGTGTATCTTTTTTGGGGTTTTAAATAGCAGGCAATGCGCATTCCCCACTTTTTCTTCTATATAGTCGAGTGAATAATCACCCAATGGATCTGATAAATCGCCGATTGCCCGGGATAGATTATCAATCACAAGTCTTAATGTATCAAATTGTCTTAGCTCTTTCCTTACATTCATCTCATCCATAATTTCATGAGCAAGATGTTGGATTCGCCTTAAGCGCATTTCTTTTGTTTGCATGATCTACTCATCCTCCTTATATTGTTTAAATATATGGCTAACAATAGGGATTGATGAGTAGATGCTTTGAATGGAGTTCATCGAATATCCCGGGGCTCCGGTAGATTATCGTCTTATCTGGACGGTTGCCTTTTTTGACAACCCATTCGAACCGAAGGTGATCACTACCTAAATCCGGTTGTTATGTCAACCTATTATGTAGGCTATATAAAACCCGTTTCAGCGATTGAATAGATGTTTGACGGACGAATCATCCAGTTTCTTCCTCAACTAACGGGGCAGGTTAATTCAATTACAATTAAAGTATTAACTCAGTACAAGAAACATAACCAAAAACTTTACTATTTTAGTAACTGCCTGGATATCGCTTCCAATTCTATATCCAATTATAATTCTTTACTATTAAAACTCCTTAAAATGGTATATTAGATATATCTAAATTATAAAGAAGGAGTGGTATAGACATGTCAGAAATAAACAAAGTTATTCCTAATGTTGAAAAGATGAAAGAAGTAGGGGTAGCCGTTGCTGAAGTAGGTAAAGCGTTTGGGGAAGCGATAAGGAAACACCCTGAAAAAGCATTAAGTATAGGAGGGGTCTTAGGGGGTCTTTATATCCTAAAACATAAAAAAATTAAATTCAAACTTAAAAGACCAGATTTAGACATTGAATTTGAAACAGAATAAATTATTTTAAAGACATTGACTTGCTTTATTAGGAAAAATCTGGGTCCTCAGCTAAGAGAAGTAATTTCTTCTTCAACTAACGGGGGCTTTACTTCAAGAAGGGTAAAGCTTTTTTTCTTATTGAACTAAAGGGGCAGGTTACTTGAAGAAGGTTACTGTGGTAATATGGGGCTCAAAGGAAGTGTTTCCTCATGCGAATTAAAATAATTATCAGCAAATTCCTATTAATCGTTATAGGAATTGCTATTATCTGGTATATAATTTTTCCTGCTCATGAAAAATTAGCGGAAGAACGGATCGATACGTATATGGCAGCTCAGGGTATCGACAAAACCAAAGTATCCCAAAAGAATTCGTTTATGAATGGAACAGGTAGATGGGAAATTCATTACAAATTTGAAGATGAAGAAAATATAACGTATCAGTACAACTACGATAAAACATCGGATAGAGCCATAGTATTTATTAGTAATAGAGGGGTTCCAATTCAAGGGGGCATGAAACATCCTAGCCTTGATAAAAACCAAAGTTGGACGGCATTTGATGAAAACGGAAATATTATATTAAATAAATGAATGGTCTAATTAAAAACGAATTTAAAAATATCCAGTTTGTTTCTTTAACTAACGGGTGCTTATTTGAAGATCATCGGGCTGCTATTCAGCTCTTTTTCTTATTCAACTAACGGGGCAGGTTAGTTTAAGAAGGAGATTTTTTATTAAACCACGAATGTTCAATATAGAATCAATATCCATTTCAATGAAGAGGTGTATATTATTGAATGAGTTCTCAATTTCTAATATCTTGGCAACATTGAAAACACGATTAGACGAAAATAGTTTATTACATGTACAAAGTAGCTTTGGAATTTATCCGAAGAAGGGTTTTCTGTTCAAAAATCCAATTACGATTGAAGAATTAGAGAGAATTATTATTGAAAACGGGTTGATTCTTCCAAAAAATCACAAGGAATTTTTGTTACTTCATAATGGTGCTGAATTCTTTACCTATGAATATGGATATTCCTTTTGTCTATATTCATTAGAAGAATTGATTCGTGAATATAATAAGATGCTTAATTACAATTTCAGCACCTATATTAAGCAGAATTGCTATCCAATAGGTTATGTAATCGATATTGGACCTATTTTAGTTGACTATTCAAAAGTAAATCAGGCAGGTAAAGAGAATATCCTTTTGGATGGTATTGAAACAATTGATTTTTATTGTGATTTAAATACTTGGCTAGACAGAATGATTAGTGCTGAAGGTAATCTGTATTGGGAATGGTATTCAAAGGTTAAACAACATGATTAAGTTTTTTTTCTATTTTTTCTTAAACTAACGGGTGCTTTAGTTCAATAAGCCGATAAATAAAAAAACTCAGAGCTTCTATGCTCTGAGTTTTTTCAAACCAAGTCTGGTGTTAATTTTATTGCGACTACATTTGCTTTGTGATTTTGTACTTCAAAACGGAACACGTTATCAATGGCTGCTTTTTCACTTTACAGAACCACTTTCAAATATGTGGTCCTTGTAATACATGTTTTTCACTAATACGTTAGGACCTAAGCATTTGACGGCTGGACAATGGCAATTTAACTCTTTAGCAAGAGGGGAATCTAACCATTGATCGAATATGGCTGGCAAAGAATCATTTTTTAGATTGCCTAGTACAGGCGCGTCACCGAAGTCAGTGACAATGACTTCGCCAGAAAAGATATTGATATTTAAACGGGAACGGCCATCTGGATCATTTCGAACCGTTACATTCAACTCGTCTTTTAGTCTTGCTTGAAGGTTGCGATCCTCAGCACTTGAGCTACATGGATAAAATGGCAATGTACCAAACAGCATCCAAGTGTTTTTATCTCGAACATCAAGCAAATGATGAATTGCTTGACGTGTTTCTTCAAGTGTCAAAGATGTCAAACTACTAGCGAAGTCAGATGGATACATAGGATGAATTTCGTGTCGAGCACATTTCATTTCTTCTACCACTTGTCGGTGTATATGTTCTAAATAAGGTAAGGTTTTTTTGTTTAACATAGTTTCTGCAGAAACCATGACACCTGCTTCAGATAACATACGGCTATTTTCAATCATGCGATTAAAAAGTTTAGCACGTTGATCATAGGAAGGTTTTCGTTCCATAACTGCAAAGCCAGTTTCAACAAACTCGTCCACCGTTCCCCAGTTATGAGAGATATGTAATACATCTAAATAAGGAGCAATTAACATATATCGCTCTGGGTCTAATGTTAAATTCGAGTTGATTTGTGTGCGAACACCGCGCGAATGTGCATATTTTAACAGTGGAAGGACATAATTTGTCACCGATTTTTTGGATAACATCGGTTCGCCACCAGTTATGCTGAGCGTCTGTAAATGCGGAATTTCATCTAAACGTTGACGTAAAAGATCAAAAGGCAATGCCTCTGGGTCTTTCGTTTGTAATGTATACCCTACTGCACAATGTGCACAGCGCATGTTACAAAGTGTCGTTGTCGTAAATTCAATATTAGAAAGTGTAAGCTTTCCGTGATTTTCTATATCTGAATAAGCTTCCCAAGGATCGTACGAAGGGGTAAGTTTTTGAAGAGTAGTGTTTATCATTAAGTAATCGTCCTTTCTACCAAATCATTGTCGCATACCAAGTGAAGATTGAAAACGTTATATTGTCGTTTATTTGTCGATTCAAGTAATATAAGAATAAAAGGTGAAATTTATGGAAACTAAATCCCCAGTTCTTTTTTATGATGGAAGCTGTGGTTTTTGTCAACAATCAGTCCAATTCATTTTACAACATGAACGGGCTGAAGAAATCTTTTTCGCAGCACTTGATAGTGAACTTGCCTATCAATTAAAAAAACAACACCCCAATCTAAAATCGATTGATTCAATTGTTGTTCTTAAGGGAAAAGAGCTATTAGTTGAATCTGATGCAGTGTTTGCACTTACAACTTATTTGAAAGCACCATACCGTTATGCAAAATACGCACACTTTGTACCAAGGACGTTATGCGACTATGTTTATCGATTGGTTGCAAAACATCGACATCGCTTAATTCGTCAAAACGAATCGTGCTTTTTGCCTTCACCACAACAAAGGAAACGCTTTTTGTATTAGTCAAAGGAGAGATAAAGATGTTTTTAGAAGATAATAATGAAATTCGTAAAGAGCTATTTCAAACCATTGATGGATTAACAGATGAGCAATTTAACAAGAATCCATCAAATGAAGGATGGTCTCCAAAACAAATATTTGAACATCTAGTTCGAATGGAAACAGTCATTGCAACCAATATTGCGAGGGAATTAAAAAACCCAGAGAGTCCTAAATCGATGAAAAAACCGATAGCACTTTCTACAAACCGCTTAATAAAAGTAGAGGCGCCAGGGTATACTGTGCCAACTGAAGATTACAAATTAAAATTAGAGATGAAAAAAGAGCTTCATGATTCACGTCTCTTCCTATTAGATGTATATGAATCAAGCACAAAAGAAGTATTCCGTGAAAAATCATTCAAACATCCTGTTTTTGGACACGTACCATTAATACAGTGGTTTCCATTCGTTGGACTTCATGAAAAAAGACATTTAAAGCAATTGAAAAAAACAATCGAAATGTTGTAAGGTCATAACAATTACTTATCACATCCTATAATTTTAATGTAATTTACTTATAAACTAGACTACGTTATGATTAGAACTGGAGAAAAGTCGCTACCAATAGATGAGAGCCTTTTCATAAATAAAAGGAGGAATAGACATGGCAAAAAGTAACTTGCATAATAGCCGTACTTCTTTCGACTTAA
>NZ_JBFUKT010000206.1:0-5172 GCF_056400705.1 Paenisporosarcina sp. P5_A11 | reverse complement strand
AGTCACAAGCCCCTCCTCTTTGTTCTCTAGATTATTGTGCAGCAGGTAAAGCGTCAGAAGCGAACTGGAAACCTGTCATCCTCTGTGGATGGAATCAAGGTTTCGGTATGCAGTTGTGGTGATATTTCTTAAATTGAATTTTAATAAGATGTTTTGAAAATAAAGTATCTGTTAAATGATACCGTCGACTATCGTACATTTGCGCTAGCCGCACGTTCCGCATGAGCCAACAAGTATGAAAAGCACATACTTGTGGGTCTCATCCTTCACGCTCTTGCGGCATGCAAGGAGCAAATGTCCTCTTTCGTTTTAATATCAACAGCATTCTTTAACATAGCCTAATAAAGCAGTGGAGCTCAGAAATGAGCTTCACTGCTTTTTAGATGAAAAATACATAAATGATAATCGAAATGAAAATTCCTGTTAAAGCTCCCATAAAGACTTCACTTGGTTTATGCCCAAGAAGTGTTTTAAGTTCTTCGATTTTTTCTTCATTTTTTTTATTTGCCCAATCTTTTGATTGATTCACGAATAATTGAAAATCAACACGCATTTGGTTAATAATTATTGCCTGTTGGCCTGCTTGGAATCGAACGCCAGATGCATCGAACATGACAATAATTGAAAAGATCGCAGATACAGCGAATAATGGGGAACCAAGTCCCGTTTCAAACGCAATGGCTGTTGTAAGAGCCGAAACCGCGGCTGAGTGAGAACTCGGCATACCACCTGTAGAAGTGAAGAGTTTCCAATCAATTTTCTTCGTTACCAGATAAGTTATGGGTATTTTGACGAATTGTGCAAATAAAATGCCGAATAATGCAGCAAGGAGTGGAATATTAGTTAAAATGTCCATTAGCTGTCCACCCTTTCATGTTCGAAAATCAAAAATGAATGTATATCCAAGCTTTCTACGATTATATTGAGTATACCACAGCTATCCTCCTTAAAATCGTTGTAACAGTTGAATTTGGATAATTCGAAAAGCGTAAGAATTTCGTATATAATAGAATACGAGTGTATATAGATGGAGGGGTTTTTGTGAAAATAGCAGTTGCAGGAGTTAATTTTAACGAAATTCAAGCAGAAGTTTTAATCGTTGGGACGTATAAACATCCTGAAAACACAACAAATTGGTCAGAGTTTGTATCGTTTTACGGTACGTCACTTGAAAAGTGGTTGAAAGCTGGGGATGTGTCAACTAATCGCAAGATACTGACAAAATTACCGACACTTCAAGAAGGTAAACTGGAACGGGTTTTCTTTGTTGGGCTTGGTGATCGAAAGACGTTAAATCAAGACGACCTACGTGGTATTTTTGGAACGGTTGGAAAAGAACTCGTGGCTTCAAAAACGACCAATGTTACAATTTGGTTAGATTCGTTCACGAATGAAGATATTGAAATTGATGATGCATCGTATCTTGCCGCTGAAGGAATCAGCATGGGATTGTACCAAGTACCCAATTATAAAACATCTTCAAACGCTACTGACACGTATCTTGATACCGTCGAATTGCTAACTAATTCTGATAATCAAGAAATTCAAGCATACTTCGAAGTAGGACAAGTGTACGGAGAATCTGTGAATGAAGCACGTACTTTAGTTAATATGCCATCTAACGTTTTGACAGCTACAAAAATGGCAGAGTACGCAAAGGAACTAGCTGAGAAGTATGACTTTGAATATGAGGAATTAGGAAAATCCCAAATGGAAGAGCTAGGAATGGGCGCGATTTTAGCAGTCAATCAAGGATCGACAGAAGAACCAAGACTGATTGTCATGAAATACCGCGCTAACGATGATTGGACCGATGTAGTTGGCTTAGTAGGAAAAGGTGTCACTTATGACACTGGAGGCTACTCAATCAAGCCTAAGGACGGTTTAGTGGGTATGAAGGGTGATATGGGTGGTGCAGCTGCAGTATTGGGTGCAATGCGCATTGTCGGTGAAACTCAACCAAACAAAAATGTTATGGCGGTTATTGCATCAACTGATAATATGATTTCAGGAAATGCATTTAAACCAGATGATGTTATTACTTCGTTAAGTGGCAAAACGATTGAAATTCTGAATACAGATGCAGAAGGACGACTCGTCTTAGCTGATGCTGTAACTTACGCAAAACAACAAGGCGCGAACTACATTGTCGATGTAGCTACATTAACAGGTGGTGTTATTGTAGCACTTGGTAAGGATAAAACTGGAGCTCTTACAAACAATGAAACATTCTTTGAAACTTTCTTAGAGGCTTCTGTAGAAACTGGCGAGTTTGTTTGGCGTTTACCGTTAACAGAAAGTGATAAAAAGCGAATTCGTAAGAGTGATGTGGCCGACTTAAATAACTCACCAGGTCGCGACGGTCATATGATTTTCGGTGGTGGTTTTGTCGGTGAATTTGTTGACAATACTCCTTGGATTCATTTAGATATTGCTGGTACTTCTGATGCAAGCGCTACTCATGATTTGGGTCCAAAAGGTGGGACTGGTGCGATGGTCCGTACTCTGGCAACACTTATTGAAAGAATGAGCTTAGAAGAAACTGAAAAGTGAAGAAGCTCACTCCACTCCCGTAAATTGTAGCTGATTGATGTAGTCCGTCTCCCTTGGTGTAACAATTGAATCGGAGGGGCGATCTGGGATTCGGAAATAGACAAACCGAGTAGGCTTTGTGCATATGTCATACCTCCTTTTTTTCATACGTTATGGAAGAGAGGAGGAGAGACAAATGGTCAATCGATTTCATGGAAGAGGTTTTGGAGGAGGCTTTGGAAGAGGCTTTGGAAGAGGATTTGGAGGACTCGGCTTTTTTGGAGGTCCTTTTTTAGGTGGTTTAGCGGGTAGTTTACTCGGTTCAACTTTATCTGGAGGTTATGGAGGTTATGGCGGTTATGGCGGTTATGGAGGTTATCAACCGTATCCTTATTGTCCGTATCCATATCCTTATTGTCAGTATCCGTATTACGGAGGTTATCCATACTGAGGCTTCGAATTTTAAAAACACTTTTGCTTTTTACCTAAATAGGAAAAAGCAAAAGTGTTTTATTTTTGTTCATCTAATTTTTTTCTTTCTGCTATCACCGGTGCAAGTTCGTCTTTAACCGACTGATCCCACATCTTCACTCCTGATAAATATGCTGACCGCCCAATCACATGACCACCAACAGGTCCTGTAATAAATAGAAATACAATCCCGAGAATAATGCGTGTATTAACAATACCTTCGATTAACCAAAAATGAAGAAACACTCCAAGTAAGATAAACATGACACCGAGAGTGGCACTTTTAGATGCAGCATGTGTACGACAATAAATATCTGGTAACCGAATTAATCCGATTGCCGTCACAAGTATGAAAATAACACCTAAGCTGACAGTTACACTAATGAGAATATTAGCTAAGATCATTGTCACGTTGGATTATCTCCCCTTTCTCTAAAAACTTAGAGAACGCTACAGTGCCAATAAACGCAAGTATCGCGAGTAGCAAAATAATATCTAAGAAAAAGCTTGTGTCGGCTAAAATGGAGATTAAACCAATCATAGCTATAAGTGCCACGCCTAATGTATCAAGCGCAACAACCCGGTCAGGTACAGAAGGGCCAATAATTAACCTGTAGATAAATGCAACCATGGAAAGGCTTATGATAATAACCATGACCCAAAAGAATAACATCATTAGCGGCTCACCTCCTGAATGGCTTTTTCAAATGTATTCTTAATTGAATTAATAGCGTCGTCAGCGTCACCATAATCTATCGCGTGAATGTATAACGTTTTTGAATCCTCTGATACATCAATTACGAGTGTACCAGGCGTCAACGTGATGAGATTCGATAACAAGGTGATTTCCCAATCCTTTTCAAGGACAGTAGGTAGAGCAAAAATGGCTGGTTTTATCGGCATTTTTGGTTGAATAATTAAAAGTAACACTTGAATATTAGCCAGGATTAACTCTTTGAAAAACAACAGAATTAATTTGATGACTGCCCATACACGATTCATATAGAAACGTCCTGGAAAAAACCCTTTGGTTATCCACAACATCATAGCGCCTAATAAAAAACCTACGATAAATGTAGAAGCGTTAAAGGACATGGTCAAGAACATCCAAAGAAAAGCGATGAAAAAGTTTAGCATGATTTGAAATGCCATGTTACGCACCCCCTAAAACTGCTTGTATATATTGTGAAGGATTTATCATTACATTTGCCGCATCAGTCATATAAGGGACAAGCCACTCGGATCCAACTCCATACAGTACGCYAATTCCAACTAAAATGAGAGCTGGAGTAAATAAGCCACGATAATGTTTCTTCGTTAACAGAGTGATTTCAACAGGCTCACCCCAAAAAGCATAGATGAAGATACGCATGACTGAAAGTAATACAACTAAACTTGAAGCTAATATAAATATAGATCCCCATAAATTCTCGGCTTCAAAGCCACCTTGAACGATAAGTAACTTCCCAACGAATCCGCTTAATGGAGGTATACCCGCTAAACCAAAAGCAGCTATTAAATAGGTCCATCCAAGCATAGGATAAGATTTTATCAATCCACCCATTTTTCGTAAATCAGATGTACCTGTAATTGCAATAATCACGCCAATTAACAAGAATAATGCACCTTTAATCAAAATATCATGGATTAAATAAAACACAGACCCCATTAGTGACGCTTCATTCATTTGAGAAGCACCAAATAGAATCACACCAACAGCGATGATGATATTGTAAATGATGATTTTCTTTAAATCGAAGTATGCTAACGCACCTATACAACCTGCAACAATGGTCAGGATAGAAAGAATCATCAACAATTCGTGTGTGAAACTTTGATCGAGAGTGAAAAATAATGTATATGTACGCATGATGGCGTAAACGCCAACTTTAGTAAGTAACGCACCGAATAGGGCCAATACAGGAATTGGTGGAGCGGCATAGGAACTTGGTAACCAGAAGAATAGAGGGAAGATGGCTCCCTTTAAACCAAATACCAGTAAAAACAATACGGCAATCACGGTAATGATTCCAGGTTGATTAATTTGAGCAATTTTCACTGAAATATCCGCCATATTTAGTGTTCCAACAACTGAATACAAATAGGCAACAGTTATAACAAATAAGGCTGATGAGATAACATTTACAAGAATATATTTGATTATTTGAT
>NZ_JBFUKT010000205.1:0-5278 GCF_056400705.1 Paenisporosarcina sp. P5_A11 | reverse complement strand
TTGAAAAGGTGTACAACCACTTTAAACATAACTATAAAAAGGAACTATTTGGTATATACAGAATAATAAGAATGAGAAACAAAGAGGAGTGAACAGGTTGGGTGTTGTTATTTTCTTATATATTATTATCTGTTTATATCTTGCCATACAAAAGAAAATAAAATTTTCAACTGCAATATTACCATTATTGTTATTTTCAATAACGGCAAATGTGGCTTTAGCACAAAATTATGCCCAAAGTTTAATACCTGGAGCTAACGATGGAATCGGTATCTCAAATCTGTTAGCGTACTTCTTAATTGGAGAGGTCGTTGGTTTATTGAAATCTGAGTTATTATATCTTAAAGAGTTTGAAAGTATCGATCATCTCAAGCAAGAATTAGAACAATATATTGATTACTACAACCACAAACGGATTAAGGCAAAATTAAAAGGCATGAGTCCGGTTCAATACCGAATTCATACCTTATCAGCCGCCTAATATTCGTGTCTAACTTTTTGGGTTCAGATCAAATGCAGTGCTTTTTCTGTCTAATCTATAGAGGCTTTTGGTTTTTGAGTAAATCACGAATTTCAACAAGTAATGCTTCTTTAGCATCAATAACTGGACTTTCTTCAACCACTTCTTCTTTTTTACGTTGGAATTTCATCATAATACGAATAACCATAAAGATTGCTAAAGCTACAATGATAAAGTCGAAGATTGATTGTATAAAGTTCCCGTACATAAATTTAGCTTTGCCAACTTGAAATACTAAACCAGAGAAATCCACTCCACCCATTAGGACGCCAATTAAAGGTGTGATAATGTCTGTTACAAGGGAAGTTACGATTTTACCGAAAGCTGCGCCGATTACTACTGCAATTGCCAAATCCATGACATTACCTTTAAATGCAAACTTCTTAAAGTCTTGCCACATAATTCCTCATCTCCTTTACCTAGTAAGTCTACAAAAAGAAAAACTTTCTGTATATGAAAAATTTGTTTTTATTCGTCGAAATCGCCCAGTTGGTTATAAATTTTTAAATCTTCTTATATAAGATAGATTGGATCTCACCACAGAGCATTTTTAAAATGAAGTGACTGACTTAGAATATGTGTGATAAAATGAAGAAAAAACAGGATGCGACAACATGAAAATACAAAAGAAAAAGAAGCCCATATCCATTGTGACAAAAAGCCTTGTCATTATTCTTATGGTTCCAATCACGATGACAATTTTCGTCTTGGCAAGTGTGTACTGGGGAGATTTGAAAAGAATTCCAATCATCCACATAGTGAAAGATTCCATTCAAGATGCCCCAAACAAGATGATGGATATCAAAATTCCGGAAGAATATATACCCATTTATCAAGAAGCAGCAGATAAATATGAAATACCCTGGACATTATTAGCTGCACATCATCGTATTGAAACGAAATTTTCAACAATGGATCCACTTCTTTCTCCAGTAGGAGCTGAAGGGCATATGCAATTCATGCCATGTACATTTGTTGGCTGGGAACATCCAAGTTGCTCAGGTAAAGGAAAAGGTGCTATCTCAGACGAAGATAAAACGAATCCAAAGATAATTGCTAAATACGGGGGATACGGTGTAGACGCTAATGAGGATGGTAAAGCAGATCCCTTTCAAATGGAAGATGCCATGCATAGTGCTGCAAAATATTTAGCCAGTAATGGTGCAGCATCCGGTAATATAGAAAAGGCTATCCATATGTACAATCATAGTGATGAATATGTAGAAGATGTTCTTTATTATTACAATAAATATGAAGAAGAACAGAGGACAGAGGGACAAGCTCTGTCTTCAACACAATAAAAAGAGTCGTTCGAATTTCGAACGACTCTTTTTATTAWTTACGTAAAGCTTTTAAAATCATGCTTACGATGAATATTAAAATAACTGCTCCGATTAAAGCTGGAATGATTTGAATACCGGCAATTGCTGGTCCAAAACTGAATAACATCCCGCCAATCCAAGCGCCAATAATACCTGCAATAATGTTACCAATAATTCCGCCTGGTACATCTTTACCAAGAATCAGTCCAGCTAACCAACCAATAATACCACCGATAATAAGATATAAAATGAATTCCATGTTTGTCCATCTCCTGTTCAATAATTGTTTGTCTTGCTTACTTAATAGATAGCCTCAATTGAATAGGTTCAAACCACTTTTGAAAAATTATTTCATCAAGGTTAAGCCGATTTACCTATAAATAAATGAGCTATGTAAATATGATTTCCAAATGTTCATTTTTTATGTATTTCGACATAAAATAACAAAGTAAATACTCCTTTATTTATAAAGAAAGTTGTAAAAATATTTTGCGAATTCTAAATTTGAGGCGTATAATCTAAGAAAGGGAGATGGTTGAGATGGATCAAATCATGATGAAAAAACTAAATAAACAGGCACTATGGTTTGTAGTTATTCATACAGTATTTATCTTTAACCTCGTATTCGATGTAATTGAATTTTTATAAAAAAAGGTGGATAGGAAATCTATCCACCTTTTTTAGCAGATTAATAAGGTCAGTGTAAAAGGAGCAATAAAGTGAAACAACCATGGAATCGTCATACATATGTTCAATTATTTAAAAATCTTAGTAATGATCAATTAGCTGAGCCGATGAAAGCTTATATGAAACATCATTTTCCCTTTTTAGGTATTAAAAGCCCTGCTCGAACGGAAGCATTAAGAAATTACTTCTCAACACATGACATTCCTGAAAAACCTGAGTTGCTTGAGGAAGTTTGGAATATTTATCAATTGCCTGAGCGAGAGTATCAATATGTGGCGATCGCTTTACTTAGCAAAAAACTAAAAACATTATCTGTTGACGATTTGGGGTTTCTTGAGAAACTGATAACCAAAAAGTCATGGTGGGATAGTGTGGATTCCATTGCACCGACTATTGTTGGAGATATTGTCAAAAGAGACCGAAAGAATGGAGAGAAGGTCATGCTCCAGTGGTCAGATTCTGATAATATGTGGTTAAATCGTGCAGCCATCCTTCATCAATTAAAATATAAAAAAGACACAGATGAAAAAGTATTAATTGAAATTATAACAAAACATAAAAATTCTAATGAATTCTTTATACAAAAAGCTATTGGTTGGGTGTTAAGAGAATATGCAAAAACCAACCCTGTCTTCGTCCAACAATTTGTTGCATCACATGAATTAAAACCATTAAGTAAACGTGAAGCCTTAAAGCATCTAAAATGAAAAAGCCGCCTATATGGTAACGGGTTCTGTTTTCGAGTACAAAACATTAAATAGCAAACCAATTAGCAGTCTAATTAGAATCTAATTTGGACTGCTTCTTTGTATTGATTTGACAGGGTTTATAAACTAGATAAATGAAAATTAGCATATCAAATGGCACCTTATTTTGCAAAATGACAGAAGTTATTGTAGTTTTGCAAATTCATGTTAAAACACTTACGGGTTACTATGCCCAATAAAAGGGTAAATGGATATTTATGTTAAAGTTAAGATGAACGTTATTGAACTAAAGCGGCAAGTTAGATGATTTGACTATTTGTTGCCATTACGCCCTACTAGAGCCAATACCCTACAAATTAAGAGGACTTACAGTGAAATTAGAAAACGAAACGATGTACTGGAGAGGTTACTTTAACGAGGAAGCAACTGAGGAAGAAAAAGAGATATTAAGCGTAGCTTGTGCTGAGGTAATAGCCGATTTTCCTATAATTAAAACCGTTAATGAGGAATACTTGCATGTTCCATACCCTTTAAGAATGGAGAAGTTGCACTTTTGGGCTTTTTTAAGATGGGAAGATTAAAGGCAAACTCATTTTACCTAACGGGAGCTTCACATGAAAATATTTTGCTTCTAGGACAAAATGCTTTGCACCTAAAGATAACTCCTTTAAATAACCTTTTAAAATAAAAGAAATTAATCGGCGGTAAACCTATGTACATACCCTAAATCTATTTAGCTACTATACTAAGCAGGACTTACATATATTCAGAAAAAACCTTTGGAGGCACAAATCATGAGAGCACTAAAACAACTCGTACGTTTTGGTTGGGAGCAGGCTCTATCATGTTTGTTTCCTGTCGTTATTTTTGCCTCATTGGCTTTTACACAAATCATGCCAATTCCCTTCCTACCACGGTATGACTGGCTGTTCATCATCTGCCTTCTGATGCAGTGGTGGATGGTGCGTTCTGGGCTTGAAACACGGAATGAACTAAAGGTTATCACATTGTTCCATCTTATTGGACTTGCTCTTGAACTTTTCAAGGTACATATGGGCTCCTGGTCTTATCCAGAGGAGGGATATTTCAAAATTTTTGGAGTGCCTTTGTATAGCGGATTCATATACGCAAGTGTAGCGAGTTATCTTTGCCAGGCGTGGAGGAGGTTTAAGGTTGAACTGGTTAAGTGGCCACCGTTTTTGGTAGTTGTACCTCTTGCAGCTGCGATTTATTTAAATTTTTTCACCCACCATTATTGGATTGACGTTCGTTGGTGGTTATCTGGACTTGTAATTATCGTCTTTTGGCAATCATGGGTCACTTACGAGGTTGATGGAACTCGTTACCGTATGCCACTCGCTCTTTCTTTTGTGCTCATCGGATTTTTTATATGGATAGCCGAAAATATCGCAACGTTCTTCGGAGCTTGGGAATATCCAAACCAAATCGATGCATGGAGTCTCGTTCATCTAGGGAAGGTGAGTTCATGGCTCTTATTAGTGATTGTTAGCTTTCTTATAGTAGCGACGTTAAAGCAGGTTAAGGGAAAAACTCCACTAGGACGTGCACCGAGGGAATAGACGTTTTTAGTATCTAGTGTATCTAAACTAATAGCAGATCTTCCAAGTGTTCTGAATTAGAGAAACAAAAGGAGCACATTAATGCTATGTTGGATGTATTAAAAAATGGATTGAAGTGTCACTGTCTTACGTGGTCAGAGTGTTTTAAAAAGGTTAATTCAAATGCCACTGATAGTTAAAGAGCACGGAAAGGGTGAGGTATTTTGTTTACAGTAATCGTTCTTTTTTTATTTGCTGGCTTAGCTGARATTGGTGGCGGATACCTTATATGGCTTTGGTTAAGGGAAGACAAGTCTGCTTATTTAGGGCTATTTGGAGGAATTGCGTTAGCTCTATACGGGGTTATTGCTACTTTTCAATCATTTCCATCTTTCGGTAGAGTTTACGCTGCTTATGGTGGTGTATTTATTATATTGTCTGTCCTCTGGGGATGGGGAATCGATAAAAAAATGCCTGATACAT
>NZ_JBFUKT010000204.1:0-5281 GCF_056400705.1 Paenisporosarcina sp. P5_A11 | reverse complement strand
TTCATTAACAATTCGATCTGCATTTTTCTCTGCTTCTTTAACTATTAATTTTGCTTCCTTTTGAGAATTTCTACGTAATTCTTCAGCAGCTTCCTGAGCTACAACAATAGACTTTTGTAAAGTCATTTCAATCGTTGTAAAATGGCCCACTCGCTCACTTGAGGATTTCAATTTCTCTTCCAGATCTTTTTTATCTTTAATTAGAAGTTCGAAATCTTTAATCACTTGTTCCAAGAATTCGTTAACTTCGTCTTCGTTGTATCCTCGGAATCCACGACCAAACTCTTTGTTATGAATATCTAGTGGTGATAGCGGCATTTCAAAATCTCCCCTTTGCAAACTTACATCGTTTCCAACTATTATACCTTTCCTTGTCAGCCTTGAAAGCAATAATACGAATTTAATTGAATATTTTTCACGATTTGGGCTCGATTCGTCCAATTTGAAGTCGGATTTTGTCTTTTTTAGTCCGCCCTTCAATTAATCCGATTCGGATTCTTCCATATCCTCTAATTGATAGTAAGTCCGATTCATGGAGTTCGAACGAAGGTTGTTCACGAACTGTCCAATTCACTTTAACTTTCCCACTATGAATAAGCATGGAAGCTTTTTGCCTTGAAATATTAAATAAAGACGCAATAATGGTATCAATTCTCATCGAACTCACCGTATGTGATTCTTCTAGCCAGGTATCCGTGTTGTCCAAATAAGGGTGCTCATGAGGCAATTCGTCCACTTTAATTTTTGATTTTCCTATCGCAGTAAGATGCGACCTAACATAATCGGACATTTCTGATACTACAGCAAATTCAATTCGATTATCGTCTACTCGAATATCACCAAATTTTGATCGATCAAGACCAAGGGACATAAGAGAACCTAATATGTCTGGATGTTCTAGTTTAATAAATTTCGAAGGGTACTTAATGGAAAACGCTGTAATCCCGTAGTCTTCTTCCTTTGCAACAAAGTAAGAAGGTGAAATCAACATGCGCTTTCGTTCGGCTTCCGGAAGTTCTCCGAATGCACTCACAATAATGTCGTCATTTTGCCCAATCATAGACTGTACAATAAATTGTTGTCGAGGGTCTAAAAAGTCAGTCAGTTTTGGCGCATAACGATCCTGTGTTTCTCGAAGCCATCCGCTAACTTGTTCAATAAAAGGTTGTTCGTCTTTTCGAAAATGCTGTAGTACTTGTTCCATTTCTTTCCTTCCTTTCAGTGGTCAAAAAAAGCCCCACGAAAGTGAGGCAAGATTTTAAAAATAGTTTGCTAAAGACGAAAGTCCTTGTCCTGCAAGTTTTAATACTAAAATAGCAACAATTGGCGACACATCAATCATGCCAAATGGAGGGATAAACTTTCTAAACGGTTCTAAATAGGGTTCACAAATCTTTTCTAAAAAGCGACCGATTGTTGTTTCTCTTGTACTAGGTACCCATGACATGAAAATATAGACAATGAGTAAAATTGAATAAAACCCTAATACTTGTTGTAGAATATTAATTACTGATTCCATAAGAACTAATTACACCTCAATTATTGTATGTCGTCATAAAAGTAGTCTGAAATTGCTCCATCTACTTCAACCGTATCAGGTGCACATAAGAAAATATCGGTGCCAATACGCTGAATATCTCCGCCTAAAGCATACACGGTTCCGCTTAAAAAATCTACAATGCGGATTCCTTGATCTTTATCAATCCTTTGCAAGTTTACAACGACCGCACGCTTGTTTTTTAAATGCTCAGAAATATCTTGTGCTTCTGCATATACACGTGGTTCTACTAATATTACTTTTGAAGACTTTTGCAAGTTTTGGAGACTAACGATATTTGAAGAAGGAGTGGCTTCGATATGCACATTTCTCCTTTCTTTCGCTGTCTTCCTAACTGTCGGTTGAGGTATTGGTTGAGATTCGTTTCTACGGTTATTGTTGGTTCTTGGTGTTTCATCTTCTTCTTCTTCTTCTTCTTCTAAGTAAAAAAAGTTTTTGAATTTATTCTTCATACTCATGTAAGATCCTCACTTTCGTTTCCGACTAGTGCTGTACCAATTCGCACATATGTTGCGCCTTCTTCTATTGCGATTTCAAAATCGTTTGACATTCCCATTGATAATTCTGTACAAGGTGCATGTGGATAATGATTACTGGAAATTTTTATTTGCATATCTTTTAATCCTTTGAAAACAGAACGTATCACTTCGTCATTTGATGTGTTGGGTGCCATCGTCATTAAGCCAATAACTCGAATTCTATTATGCTCATGTAAGGATTCAATAAACGTTTGGACATTTTTTAATTCAATACCATGTTTCGCATCTTCTTCAGAGACATTCACTTGCACAAAACAATCAATTGTATGTTCAGCTCTTTTTTGAATCTCATCAGCCAAACTTAATCGATCAAGTGAATGCAAAACTTGTATCTTGTTAATGACTTGTTTCACTTTTCTACTTTGCAATGACCCAATATAATGCCAGACTGCAGGATTGTTAATTGCCTCTTGTTTATTTAATAACCCTTCAGGTCTATTTTCACCAAGATGATTCAGACCCGATTGTAAAGCTTCCACCGTACGTTCAATTGAAACTGCTTTAGTAACTGCCACAATATGAACATCTGAAGTAGAACGATTGGCACGTGTGCATGCTTGATTAATTTGTTGTTGTATTTGTAGAAGATTACGTTCAATTTGCATTTTAAGAGTTCCTACCTTTTTAGGTATCGATGTTATCTCTATATTGTACCAATCCAAGCTCGAATATTCAATGTTTATCCATGTTCTACGCCCTTCGACTGAACGATGACAACATCTTTCCCAATAACTTTAATATCGGATAATCGAATCATAACTGTTGGGCGATTGCCTGAAAACAATTCCAACATCTTTTTTGGTTCTGCCAAGAAAAAAGATTCTATCATTCCTGTCTCTTTAGATATTTGTGCATCATTAACAAAACCGAGCATTTTCCCATCACTTGCTTCAATAAATTCTTTTTGTTGGATGTCAGTAAATTTCAACGGTCATACCCCCTTTACTTAGTTTATGTTATATACACGAAAAAAAAGCTCTTATTCCAGAAAAGGAATAAAAGCTTTTTATCTCATTGTGAATCAAAATTGTATTCCTCTTTGATGATACGAATTGCATGCTTTTCAAGTCTAGATATTTGAGCTTGTGATATTCCTAATTCTTTAGCGATTTCAGTTTGAGTCTGACCGTAGTAATATCGCTTAGCTAAGATTCGTTGTTCTCGAATATCTAATTTACTGATGCTTTCTTTCATGAAGATATAAGTAGACCACGATTCTTCAGAAACTTGTTCATCTCGTAATTGATCGAGCATAAATACAGGATCGCCACCGTCATGATAGATTGGTTCTTGTAAGGAAATTGGATCTTGAATGGCATCTAAAGCAAATAATATGTCCTCATGAGGTATTTCAATTATTTCTGCCAATTGCTGAATAGTTGGTTCATGCAAATGTTCAGTAATATATTGCTCTTTTGCTTTCATCGACTTATAGGCAATATCACGGAGCGATCTTGATACGCGCACCGGATGATGATCACGCAAATGTCTTCTAATTTCTCCAATTATCATAGGCACTGCATACGTAGAAAATCTAACATTGTGCTTTAAATCAAAGTTCTCAATTGATTTTATTAAACCAATACAACCTACTTGAAATAAGTCATCAGCTTGTTCTCCGCGATAGGCGAAGCGCTGAACTAAACTTAGAACTAGTCGTAAGTTTCCCATCACTAGCTCATCTTTTGCAAATTCGTCACCACTTTGTAAACGTATAAACGTCTTTGTCATCACTTCGTTTGATAAAACAGGCAGCTTCGACGTATCTACACCGCATAATTCGACTTTTGTACGTACCATCGCTTTTTTCCTCCGAACTGTTCTACACTGTGATATCTTTCAGTGTGTCCGCCTCGGAGAAAACTATTCGTATTGTCACTACTCCAAATTCATCCATTAAGCTGTCGGTTGATTTAATTCCTCTCGCAAATCATGTATGATTTTCTTTTCTAAACGGGAAATATAAGATTGAGAAATACCTAACATATCAGCTACTTCTTTCTGAGTCATTTCTTCTTGACCATTTAATCCAAATCGACATTCCATAATGTATTTCTCTCGCTTATCCAATAAATCGATAGCTGAAAACATAAATTGACGTTCAATTTTTTTCTCTACATCTTCTGCTATAATATCGTCATCCGTTCCTAAGATATCGGAAAGTAATAGCTCATTGCCATCTGCGTCTGAATTCAATGGTTCATCAAAAGAGACTTCAGATTTTAAACGACTAGTTTTTCGAAGATGCATCAAAATTTCATTTTCAATACACCGTGAAGCATAAGTAGCTAGTTTAATTTTTTTCTCCGTGTTAAAAGTTTCTATTGCTTTAATTAATCCAATCGAGCCGATACTGATTAAATCTTCAATATGGGATCCAGTATTTTCAAAGCGTCTTGCTATATATACGACTAACCTTAAATTACGTTCAATTAACGTATCCCGTGCCGTTAAATTTCCATTCATAAAAGCTTCGATCGTTTTGGCTTCTTCTTCACGATTCATAGGATGCGGTAATGATTCACTACCACCAATATAATATGTTCCTTTGCTTCGCCATCTACTCCAAAGTCCAATTAGTCTGTACCAAATTCTGATTAACATAGCATTCGCCCTCCTATAATTAGCTAAATAGTGTTGAAGCATGCAAAATTACATCTGATTGACGTGGGAAATGTTTACTATTTTTTGTTAAAACCACATAACATGGTGCTAATACTTTCTCTTTCGTTGTTTTTAATTGAATATGGTCTACTTTAATTCCAATGGCCCATGTCGATTGATCTTGGACAGTTTGAAGACGTATTAAACGCAATTGAGACCGAAATAACAAAGGGATTTCTTGAAATGGTTCGGTGGAATCTCCCTCAAATGCATGTAAATATTGCCACAAATCTAAAGGAATGAATGATTTCATTTTTTCTGCTGAAATAAAATGAACGGGATTACCTGACAGTGGTTCAATGCAAAGGTTTCCTGTATCTGAATAAGAGGTGAGTTGAAATTCTTGGTTAAATAAACGAATTGTCACTTGACCCATGTATGAATCTTTAATTGCTGTCAAATTAATTCGGAACCAATTTTTTCTTATACCAAATAAACTAAAAATTAATGCACTTCCCGCAACGACAATAATCACATACCAACTAGCATTGGCTAACATAGGTTGAATAAAAGTTAATAG
>NZ_JBFUKT010000203.1:0-5373 GCF_056400705.1 Paenisporosarcina sp. P5_A11 | reverse complement strand
ATGGAACTTGCAGATCGAGTATTAGATGAAGTGGAAATAACAAATCTAGAGGCAGTTTCAATCTTAGAATGTCCAGATGACGATGTACTGTTACTTATGCATGCTGCTTTTAAAATTAGAAAGCGCTATTATGGCAAAAAAGTGAAGCTTAATATGATTATTAATACAAAGTCAGGACTGTGTCCGGAAAACTGTGGTTACTGCTCTCAGTCTTCTATTTCGACAGCACCAATTGAAACTTACAGAATGGTTAATAAGGATACTATTCTAGAAGGGGCAAAGCGTGCACATGAATTAAACATAGGAACATACTGTATTGTGGCAAGTGGAAGAGGGCCATCTAATAGAGATGTCAATCATGTGGTGGATGCGGTTAAAGAAATAAAGGACACCTACGGATTAAAAATTTGTGCATGTCTTGGGCTGTTAAAACCAGAACAAGCTATTCGTCTAAAAGAAGCTGGGGTAGATCGTTACAATCATAATATCAATACATCCGCTAGCAATCATTCAAATATTACAACTTCACATACATATGATGATCGTGTCAAAACAGTAGAGACGGTAAAAGAATCTGGAATGTCCCCATGTTCAGGTGTCATTGTAGGGATGAGGGAAACAAAGCAAGATGTGGTCGATATGGCTAACAGTTTAAAAGCCCTTGATGCGGATTCGATTCCAGTTAATTTTTTACATGCGATTGATGGTACGCTATTAGAAGGAGTAAAAGATTTAAATCCACTTTATTGTTTAAAGGTTTTGGCGTTATTCCGTTTTATTAATCCAACAAAAGAAATTCGAATTTCAGGGGGACGAGAAGTTAACCTTCGTTCATTACAGCCATTGGGGCTATATGCGGCCAATTCAATCTTCGTAGGTGATTATTTAACAACGTCTGGGCAAGAAGAAAGTGAAGACCATAAAATGTTACTCGATTTAGGATTTGAGGTAGAGTCTGTAGAAGAAATGAAAGCAAGCCTTGTGGGAAATTAAAAGGGGAAAATGTTTCAAGGATTTATAAACCTGCAAGTTAGTTGATCGTTTGGTGTTTAACCACCAAACGATCTTTTTTTGTAATTAAATGCTATTGTCTTTTTAATATTTCTAGTTCTTGTTGGTTATTTGCAAATAAAAAAGGGAACGTCCTTGAAGTGGAAGTTCCCTCATTATTCAACCAGGATAGGACTCTAAAAATTCTTCATGACTTATCGAAAAAATTCTTTGATAGTTAGCAACCGCATTAATTCTTTCGACAACACGAGGGTCTTCAGTCATATACAATTTCATTTGATGTATTTCATTATGGTTTTCCATGTAATGAGCTTCTATTTTGTCCATTGCATAGTGAAATAAAGTAATGATCTGCTCTTTTTTATTAGTACTAGGAATGACAACATAGTATACATATTCATCTCTTATTCCTAAATACTCCCCATGCTCGTCCTTATAATATTTAAATAATAACATTACCTAGCTCCTTAAACTTAATACCTTTATTGTAAGCATATTAAATACTTTTTATTCCTTCGTTTTCAGAGAGCGACTTCTACATGTAATTAATAAAGAAAAATTGCTTAGTTGAACCATTGCTTTCGTATCTCACTTACTACAACTTCGGGTTTATCCCAATGTAACATGTGGGTTGAATTCTCAATCAACTTGATCTGGCCAAGCGCTTTCTCTTTAAAAATATTTGAAGTAATTGTTCTTGCATCATTCATTTGTATTGGTAAAGTAGCCCTCAATAATAGTATTTGTGGTGGCAATTGTTCGTAAATGTCTTCAGTTTCATGCTTGTGCATGGCTAATATAATATGTTTTGCCGTTATTCCTCTTGCATGCCATCGTACTTTATTGTCCAATTCTATGCCTAAGTCTTTTACTGCCAATTCCAAAAGAGGTGACCACCTAGAGTAAGCTGCTTTTTCAGAGCTAAAGAAATCATTCCAGTTACTAAAAATGTACTCTTCGAAATCGTTTTCGTAATAGGTTATTTCTTGTTCCAAAGATTTTTCTCCACGACGTTTAGTCTGGTATCCACCATCTATGAGGATTGTTCCATTAACTCTCTTAGGGAATTCAATCAAATAATACAGAGCTACAAAACTTCCCCATGAATGAGATAAGAAATAAAATGTTTCAATTTCAAGAATATCTAAGATGCTATTAATCCATACAGCCAGTTTTGGATACTCATATTTTTCTGCTTCTAAGAAGGGAGGGGTCTTACCGTGTCCGGGAGCATCTATTGAAACAAATCGAAATTCTTCTTTGAATTCTTCAGCAATCTCAATAAAACTAAGTGCTGTGCTGCCTAAGCCATGAAGACAAAAAATCACAGGATTCCTCTTGTTACCCCATTCTGTAATATGTTTATCCATATCACCGTCATAAATAAAGTATCTTTTCATATCCATTAGATTGTAGCTACCTTCTTTAAGTTGGCTGTAAACCAAGCTTTTTCTATGAAGTATATTAGAATTTAAAATTAATTTCCAATTTAATGAAAATTTAGTTACTATTTAGACGGAGACTGTTTTCGGTAGGATAGTTAAAGAAGAATCATCAGTTTGAAACAACTGATAACGGAGGGCTGAAAGAGTGGACTTTAAAGATTTAATGGAATGGAAAGGTTATATTTATTTAAATCAACTGTTTGAACCTGAGGAAACTTCATTACAGATACTCATAGACAGATGCAAAGTTAGCAATGAAAGGGAAGACCTTAATTTAGGGGATAATATATTGATAGATTCATACTCTATTGACGTTGACGAAGATTCACCAATAATTCAAATGGATTTTGAATCATATGTTGCGTATTCAGTCATCAATGAATCTTTTACAATAATGGACGAATATGAAGAATCACAAGGTGAACTATTTAGGATATTTACAAAGTCTAGATATTTGGATTTTGTAAAACTAGGGACCATCGCAGAGGCTATATTTCCTGATGAAAAATTTCTCCATTTTCAAATTCCTTGTCTCAACCATATTATAGACGTGATTTCATTTGAAAACCCAACAATATCTGAAGTAACAAGAAGTTAAATTAGTAGAATGTAGCTGGTGAAAAAATAGGTGATTAGGCTGCCGAAGCATATGGAGTGATTGCGTGAATAAATGTTTTATTCCAAATCGTGGAACTTTTTCTACCCCGATTCGTAAATAACACATAACAAAAGAAATAGACTAGAAAAGGGGAGAACTATTGCTTAACACATCAAAATACATACTACTATTAGGAATATTCATGATTTCTTCTACAGCTTGCTCACCAGCATCTGAAACGATAAAAATGGAAGAATTTTTTCAAGATAAAGCATTGGAAACATTTGTTCTAAAGGAACTTGATAGTAAAGATGTAAAGGTATCAAAAGATGATTTTGCATCTATTAAATCATTGGAAGCACCTGAAACAGGCATCACTGACCTTGAAGGAATTGAAAAATTAACCTCTCTTAATTACTTGGATGTTGCAGGTAATGATATCGACGATTTATCCCCTTTATTATCGTTAGAAAATTTATCAGAAGTTAACATAGGCGACGTTTATTTCACTGGTGATATGGAAGAATCTATCTGGAGTGTGCTGGAGAAACTTGAGAAAAAAGGAGTAGAGGTTCATGTTCGCTCGAGACTGTCATTCAAGGAACACGATGGTCCTTCAGAAGGTGTCTTTTACCGAGTTCAAAAAGATAATCAAACAGTGTATTTACTAGGATCCATTCATATAGGAGAACAAACCATGTATCCACTTAACAATAAGATTGATGTCGCATTTGAGGAAGCCGATCATTTAGCTGTTGAAGTAGATATAGAGAATCTTGATCAACTTGAAGTCTCGCAGACCATGATGCAGCAAGGAGTGTATCAAGATGGCACTGCCCTCTCTGACGTTCTAGAAGAGAAGGTTTTCAATGAAGTAGTTGGCTATTTATCAGAGTTGGGCTTGACTGAAGAAATGATCAATCAATTTCAACCATGGCTTGTTTCGATGATGCTCTCTGAAGTAGCTTTAGGAAAATCAGATTTGACTGGTGATGATGGGGTAGACAAACACTTCCTTATGAGTGCAAATAAAAACAATATACCAATCATAAGTCTGGAATCTATCGAAAGTCAGATTGCATCGATTAGTTCAGCCCCTGAAGAGGAGCAAATCGAAAGTCTGGAATTGACACTGGACTCAATGGATATATATGAAGATGAATTAACCCAATTGATTCGTGTTTGGCGTTCAGGCAACACAGACGCGGTAGCTCAAATGAGAGATATGGAGGAAGGGTCTGATCAATTAGCGATAGACGAAAGAGATTTATTGATGACCGATAAAATAGAAAAGTTTCTAAATGCAGATGACGAAGATACATATTTCGTCGTAGTAGGTGCCCTACACTTAGCCGGTGAAAACAGTATTATCGACTTACTTAAAACTCGAGGCTATTCAGTCGAGTCTCCTGATGAATTCTGAACGGACTAAAGAAGAAGATGAAAGGAGAAAAATGATTAATTTCGCTCTTAAATACGGAAGTATTGTAGCAAAACTTCCTCAAGAAGATATCGAAGAAACAATTCAAAAAGTAACCCAAATAGTTTGTAAGAAATATGCTTTAATTAAAGMAAATGAACTTGTAAAAAATAATAATCACTTCACGGACTACATTTCTTCACGTTTTAATGAATGGGAAACGGAGCGTCATAATTACTGGATTCCAGTCTTTAGAAAATTAAAGGTACCATATATAATAGGCTATAATCTTCTTCCTGATTTTAATGGAGATTTGTATATGTGTATTGATTTAACAGATTTTATAGAAATATCCTCACAATATAAAAAAGGAGCTATAAAAATGAAAAATATTAAAGATAATAAACCAGTAGATGGGACCATAATTGGTGAATTAACAGAAGAGGAAATTCAGAGTGTTATAGATCATCAAGTAAAAGAAGCCTCTTTGGATTCAACAACATTACAATGCTCATCCATTGATGAGTTAGATCGTTTCTTAGCTAAAGTAGAGAGTATTCAGAGATTAAAATACGATGTTTGGTTACCAATTCACAAACGGTTTAATGCTTCATGGGAATGGGATCTTAGATGTGATTATGCAACTGGAAATGTCTATGTAGTCAATTATGACAACGAGGATGATGAATAGATTTTGATGACATTACAAGTGATGGATTGTTTAACGTCATGAATTAATGAGGTGCTTAAATAGTTAATTAGTGAGGCTGCCTATAATGAAGTGACCCCATAAAGTTAGACAGTATATTTCGTTAGGCTGCTTTTTCGGCATGTTCCCGGTATCTTACCGGGCTCATGCCTTTTAATTTGGACTTAATCCGTTTGTGGTTGTAGTAAGT
>NZ_JBFUKT010000202.1:0-5399 GCF_056400705.1 Paenisporosarcina sp. P5_A11 | reverse complement strand
ACCACCAGTGACATTCAATGATATTTCAAGTCACTGGGCTAAAGTGCAAATTGAAGCGTTAGCTACGAAAAAAATTATCTTCGGTAAAACAAAAGAATTGTTTGCACCAGAAGATAAATTAACTCGTGCAGAGTTTGCTGTATTAATAGCACGTGCTCTTGAGTTAGAAACAAAAGCATATGAAGGTAAGTTCTCTGATGTATCATCAAACAAAGCTTGGGCTTATGCAGCTATTGAAGCAGCAGCTCGTGCTGGTATTATCAGTGGTAAAASAAATGGAACATTCRATCCAGAYGCTAAAATTACACGTGAAGAAATCGCGGCAATCGTTGTTCGTGCTGTGAAATATGAAGATGCTTCATTATTGAACAATTTAGATACGTCTAAAGAGTTTGCGGATGATAGCAAAATTAGTTCATATGCAAAATTAAGCGTTAAACAAGCAGTTGCATTAGGTATCGTAGCAGGACGCAAAAACAATACTTTTGCACCTAAAGACAACGCAACTCGTGCTGAAGCGGCAGTTATGCTTCACCGTGCACTGGTTAAATTAGGCGATTTATAAGAATAGAAGAGGGGTCAGCACTTGCTGGCTCCTTTTTTAGTGCAAATTAATAACTGAGATTAGCGGTGATTTTTGGAAAGCACTGTGCTACACCTTTACCTAATGAATCTGTGACAAAGTGCACCACGCCTTTTTAATCGAGCACCGCGAGAGTGTCACTAACAGAAAAGAAGCAGTCGGATTTTCGACTGTAACCATTCAAGGTATTACGCAATATTGAAAGTGCCTGGCATCATTTTCATTGGGATTAATTGGGCGAACGGGAATAAACACCGTTTGAACGGGATTAAAGATATGTTGAACGGGAATAAACATAGATTGAAAGGGAATAAACTAACATCGAAAAGGAACAAACACAATTGAAAGGGAATAAACCTCTCAATCAAGAACCAACATGAGCAATATATCAAACTAGCGGGACAAAATGCTTCCAAAAATACGACATTACCTGTCACTTTTACCATATTCCTCAATTTTTATTTACAAATTATACTATTCGATATATTCTAATAACTAATGGAATAAAAAAATCATTGAGTAAAATTACTAGGCATATTGAATTCCATTGGATTAATAGTACATGAACGAATAGTCTCGCATTATCCATGAATAACTTCCTGACGAACCAAAATAAGTCACATTTTCGAACAATAATCCAAAAATACTAGATGCAAAAATTAATTTAATAGTTCATATAAACTATAAAAACTAATCGTATAAGCCTTCTATGCAACTACTTTCCCCGGTAATTAGAATATTGTAATCAAAATGTAATATAAGATAATGATAYTTTACATTTGCAACAATCGAAATATATGGTAAATTTTTAATTGTCACATAACTTAGATTGAAGCCTGATTTTGGTATTTCTCATCTAGCTATGAAACACATTAAGGGAGGAAAGTATATTGAACAATTCGAGAAAGAGCATGATGGTTGCAATGGCAACTGCATTAATGCTTAGTACAGCATCCATCGGTGCTCCAGCCCCAGCTGCAGCAGCGCAACTAGGAAAACAAATTCCAACCACTAGTTTACAAAAACAGGAAAACAAAATACCTGCTCGTCTAATTGCACCAGAAAACCCTAGTGAGAAAGTTCGCATCATCGTAGAACTTGAAAAAGCACCAGCAATTGAAACTGCTACTAAAAAGGGTGTTCTTTATAAAGAATTACCAGAAACACAACGTAAAAGTTTAGAAGCTTCAATCGAAAGTGATCAAGTAAACGTTCAAACTACGATTTCAAAATTTGCAAAAAATATAAATATTAAAGAAAACTTCACTACTGTCTTTAACGGATTCTCTGCTGAAGTAGATGCAAAAGACGTCGCTCGCATCGCAAATACAGCAGGGGTTAAATCTGTAACTGAATCTACTGAATATGCGCGTCCCGTGGCAAAACCAGAAATGACACACTCTAAAGAATTAATACAAGCCCAGTTGGCTTGGGAAAAATTCAACTTCAAAGGTGAAGGAATGGTAGTAGGCGTTATCGATACTGGTATCGACCCATCTCACCGCGATATGATTTTAACAGATAACGCATCAGGTGATATCTCATCTGCTGATGTTGGGGAATTACTTGGAAACGGTTCAATCGAAGCAGGTAAATACTTCACTGCCAAAGTTCCATACGGTTATAACTATATGGATGGCAACCAAGAAATTCGTGACATCGGTCCAGGAGCATCTATGCATGGAATGCACGTTTCAGGTACTGTTGGAGCGAACGGTGACGAAGAAAAAGGTGGTATCAAAGGGGTAGCTCCAGAAGCTCAACTTTTAGCACTTAAAGTATTCGGTAACGATCCATTATTCCCATCAACTTTCGGCGACATTTATGTGAAAGCAATAGACGATGCGATTAAACTTGGAGCAGACGTTATTAACATGTCATTAGGTTCTACAGCAGGTTTTGTTGATAACTCGAACCCAGAACAAGTGGCAGTAACACGTGCGCAAAATAATGGTTTACTAGTGGCCATTTCTGCTGGTAACTCAAATATGTTTGGTTCAGGCACATTCTATCCAATGGCTGATAACCAAGATTATGGTTTGACAGGTTCACCATCCGTATCTGAAGATTCATTCGGTGTTGCTTCATTCGAAAATAGCATAATCAAAGCTTCAAGTTTCACATACGAATTTGACGGTGCTGAGGCTGGCCGTGCAATGTTCTTACTTGCGAATGAAGAAGAACCAAACGATTTACCTCTAGAAGAATACCCAGTAGAATTCGCAGGATTTGGATCGGTTGCTGATTTCGCAGGGAAAGATTTAACAGGAAAATTCGCATTAGTATCCCGCGGAAATGGCATTAACTTTGTTGATAAAGGTTTGAATGCACAAGCTGCAGGTGCTGAAGGAGTTATTGTTTACAACAATGCTGCTGGCACAATCAGCATGGCATCTAATTCAGAGATTAAAATTCCATTCATGTCAGCACTTCAAGTTGATGGATTAGCACTTAAAGCAGCTCTTGATGGTGGTAAAGCTGTAACAGTTGGTTTCGATGGTAAATATATTGAAACAGCAAGTCCTACTGCAGGTAAAATGAGTGGATTTACGTCTTGGGGTCCTACACCGAACTTAGATTTCAAACCTGAAATTACAGCTCCAGGTGGAAACATCTTCTCGACATTGAATAACAATGAATACGGACTAATGAGCGGTACATCTATGGCAGCTCCACATGTAGCCGGTGGTACTGCATTAGTGATGGAACGTGTAAATAAAAAGTTTGGCTTAACTGGAGCAGCTCGCGTAGAGTTTGCGAAAAACTTAATGATGAACACATCAAAACCAGTAGTATTTGCTAAATATGATG
This sequence comes from Paenisporosarcina sp. P5_A11, assembly GCF_056400705.1. Classification (NCBI taxonomy): domain Bacteria; kingdom Bacillati; phylum Bacillota; class Bacilli; order Caryophanales; family Caryophanaceae; genus Paenisporosarcina; species Paenisporosarcina sp. P5_A11. Next base: position 2,005 of record NZ_JBFUKT010000202.1, on the reverse strand, counting down.
GATTAACTGAATACGTATCACCACGTCGTCAAGGTTCAGGTATTATGCAACTTGCTAACGCTTTAGAAACAGATGTGATGGTAACAAACAAAGCAACTGGTGAAGCAAAAGTAGCATTAAAAGAAATCAAAGATGGCAAATTTAATTTCACATTAAAAGCGAAAAACTATTCTGATGAAGTGAAAAACTTCAATGTAGATGTTCAACTTCAAACAGATTATGCATTAAAAGCATCTGGTTATGATGTAGTAAGACCGAATGACGCTGGATCCAATATTGTAACGGATTTAGTTGATGTACAAGCTCCTGAAACAGTTGAAATTGCTGCAAATGGAGAAGTAGAAATCCAAGTATCAGTCGATGCATCAGCATTGAAAGATATGGAAGGTTTCGAAACATTCGTAAACGGATTCTTCCTTGATGGATTAGTAATGCTTGAAGATCCAAATGAAGAAACAACAGGAAACGTGCCATTAACAGTTCCATTCTTCGGATTCAATGGTTCATGGGATGATGCTTCAATCTTCGATGAGTTCGCATGGGATGATTTAACATACTGGGGTTTCCAAGCACTAGCTGACGAAAAAGGGAACAATATCCAAGGTCCATCATTAGGTACAGAATATGTTCCATCTAAATTTGCTTTTTCTCCTAACGCAGATGGCAACGTAGACAAAGCAATTCCTGTTTACTCTTTAATACGTAACGCGAAAAATTTTGAAGTGAACGTATTAGACGCAAATGGCAATAAAGTGCGTACAATTCGTACAGCTAAAAACTTAACAAAACATTATACTCATTCTGACACAAGTCCAGCATACACATATCAATCAGCTAATGGATGGGATGGAAAAATCAACGGTAAAGCAGCTGCGGATGGTCAATACTTTATCCAATTACGCGCTGTTATTGATTTTGAAGGTGCTGAATGGCAATCAGTCGAGTTCCCAATTAATTTAGATACAAAAGCACCAACTGCTGACATCGAATTTGATGCTGAAACGAAAACAGTTTCTACAACAAATGTAGTAGACAATACAGGCGGTGTAGGAATTGACCGTGTTGAAGTATATGTAAATGGTAAAGAAGTAACTGAAGCTGCAACACTTGAATCTTATGTAATCGCAGGTGAATTAAATAGCAAAGATAAAGTAACAGTTAAAGTATGGGATATCGCTGGAAACGTTACGGTAGAAGATTTTGCAGAAACGAAAGTGCCAGTAATTTACTTCGAAACTCCATCAGACTATTTCGTAGAGTATGATACTTCTGAAGTAGTTGTATCTGGTACAGTAGTGGATGATTCAGACGTTGTATCAGTTAAAGTAAATGATGTCAAAGTAGATTCATTTGATGGATCTAAGTTCTCTCATAAGGTAAAATTTACTGACGGGGTGAAAAACGTAAAAGTTGAAGCAGAAGATGAACACGGTAACAAAATCGACATTTCACGTAAAATATTTGTAGATACAACATTACCAACTGTAGAAGCAGTCTCGGGAACAGTTCCAACTAGTGTTTCAACAACTTCTCCAAACCCAACTATCAAAGTAAAAGTTGGCGATAACTTCGATGAAATTAGCCTATATTTAAATGGGAGTGAAGTTTTCGCGAAGCCAGTCTCTGAGCCATATGCAATGTTAGGTTACAGTCAAACAGTTGACGTAGTTCTTCCATTAGTAAATGGTAAAAATGACTTTGAGCTTAAAGTAGTTGACTTAGTGGGTCATGAAGCAACTCAAAATATTTCAGTTATGAAATCTGACGAGGTAGTTACACCACCAGTGACATTCAATGATATTTCAAGTCACTGGGCTAAAGTGCAAATTGAAGCGTTAGCTACGAAAAAAATTATCTTCGGTAAAACAAAAGAATTGTTTGCACCAGAAGATAAATTAACTCGTGCAGAGTTTGCTGTATTAATAGCACGTGCTCTTGAGTTAGAAACAAAAGCATATGAAGGTAAGTTCTCTGATGTATCATCAAACAAAGCTTGGGCTTATGC
>NZ_JBFUKT010000201.1:0-5507 GCF_056400705.1 Paenisporosarcina sp. P5_A11 | reverse complement strand
TTAACTTCGCTGCTAGACGCGCGTTTTGACCACGTTTACCAATAGCTAAAGACAATTGATAATCCGGAACTACTACCGTAGTCGATTTTTCGTCTTCATTGATTTGCACATCTAACACTTTAGAAGGGCTAAGAGCATTTGCAACAAAGATTACTGGATCTTCAGACCACTCGACGATATCAATTTTTTCACCATTTAATTCATTAACGATGGTTTGTACACGTGAACCTTTTGCACCAACGCAAGAACCTACTGGATCAACATCATCGTTATGTGCAACAACTGAAATTTTCGAACGATCTCCAGCTTCGCGTGCGATAGATTTAATTTCCACAATGCCATCATAGATTTCAGGTACTTCCATTTCAAACAAGCGACGAAGTAAGCCTGGATGTGTGCGAGACACAAATACTTGTGGTCCACGAGTTGTACGTTCTACTTTTGTAATATACACTTTTATACGTTCATGAGGACGGTATGTTTCCGTAAGAATTTGTTCATTCACAGGTAATACCGCTTCTACTTTTCCAAGCCCTACATAAATATTACGAGCATCTAAACGTTCCACAATTCCATTGACAATGTCTTCTTCACGGTCAACATATTCTTCATAAATCATGCCACGTTCTGCTTCACGAACACGTTGTGTAACAACTTGTTTAGCTGTTTGAGCAGCGATACGTCCAAAGTTTCTTGGCGTCACTTCTTGCTCCACTACATCTCCGAGTTCGTACGCTGGATTTACTTGTTTAGCGTCTTCCAATGAAATATGTAGACGGTCGTCTAATACTTCTTCCATTACATCTTTACGTGAAAATACTAACATCGTACCGTTATCTAGGTTTAAGTCAACACGGACGTTTTGTGCTTGATTAAAATTGCGTTTATACGCCGTAACAAGCGCAGCTTCGATTGCTTCAATTAAAACTTCACGTGAAATTCCTTTTTGCTTTTCAAGAGCCGTTAAAGCATCTAGCAACTCATTTGCATTTGCCTTTGACTTTGCCTTTGACTTTGCCATTTTTCTTCACTCCTACATTCACATTATGCAGAGAAATTGATTGCTAAACGTGCCAAAGCAATTTTCTCATGTGCAAGTTGAACTTTAATTTTTCTGGTTTTAACTCGATATTCAATTTCTAGACCTTGCTCACTATAAGAAGTTAATATTCCTTCGAACTCTTTCAAGCCATTCACTGGTTCATATGTTTTTACAAATACGAATTGACCAATTGCTCGAAGATAATCACTTTCTTTTTTCAATGGACGTTCAGCCCCAGGTGAAGAAACTTCTAAAAAGTAATTTTGTTCAATTGGATCATTAGCATCTAACACTTCACTTACGCGCTCACTTACTAGTGCACAATGTTCAATGTCAATACCACCTTGAGGAGTATCTACATAAATACGTAAGAACCAATTTCTACCTTCTCTAACGAACTCTAAATCAATGAGTTCCAATTTCAATTCTTGAACTATTGGCGTTACAAGCTTTTCTACTTCGATTAATATATTGCTCATACATGCCTCCCGAAGCGACTTATTTTCGACATAACAAACAGAAAAGAGCGGGAAATCCCACTCTTTTGCCGTAAATCTATCAACAACTTGTTATACAAATGATACCATACGATAGCGGTCAGTGCAAGTTACGCCTAGAACAGTGATAATTGATTGGCATCCGGCATTCCTTCTAAACAGCCAAGTTGATTCATGTACTCAAGTAAGGTTTTTGAAACCCGTCCACGTTGACCTAAATCCTCTTTAGATAAAAACTCACCATTTTTACGAGCTTCTACAATTGTTTTAGCAACGTTAGTTCCTAAACCTGGAATCGCATCGAATGGCGGGATCAATCCCATGCCATCAATAACAAATTCAGCTGCTTTTGATTCATATAGATCCACTTTTTTAAAGTGATAGCCACGTTCACACATTTCAAGTGCGATTTCAAGCACAGTTAGTAAGCTTTTTTCTTTAGGAGCAGCTTCAAGCCCTTTGGCATTAATCTCATCTATTTTTGCACGGATAGATGCTGGACCTTTTGTCATTGCATGTAGGTCAAAGTCTGCAGCTCGGACTGTAAAATACGCTGCATAATATAAAATCGGGAAATGCACTTTGAAATAGGCAATACGAACAGCCATTAAAACGTAAGCTGCTGCGTGGGCTTTCGGGAACATGTATTTAATCTTCTTACATGAATCGATATACCAGGCAGGTACTCCGTTTGTGCGCATGTCTGCTTCAAACTCTGGAGTTAATCCTTTACCTTTACGAACAGACTCCATAATTTTAAATGCCAGTGATGGTTCGAGTCCTTGGTAAATTAAATAAACCATAATATCATCACGACAACCAATAACATCAGACAATTGGCATGTACCGTTTTGAATAAGCTCTTGTGCATTTCCAAGCCATACGTCAGTTCCATGAGACAGACCAGAAATTTGAACAAGCTCTGAGAATGTTGTAGGTTTCGTTTCTTCTAACATTTGTCTTACGAAACGAGTACCAAACTCAGGAATTCCTAAAGTCCCAGTTTTACAACCTATTTGTTCTTGTGTCACTCCTAGGGATTCTGTTCCAGAATAAATCTTCATTACTTCAGGATCATCAGTTGGTACAGTTTTAGGGTCAATTCCTGATAAATCTTGCAACATCCGAATGACTGTTGGATCATCATGTCCCAGAATATCCAGTTTTAATAAGTTATCGTGAATAGAATGGAAATCAAAGTGAGTCGTCTTCCATTCAGAGTCTTGGGCGTCGGCTGGGAACTGTATAGGCGAAAAATCAAAAATATCCATATAGTCTGGTACAACGATAATACCACCTGGATGCTGCCCGGTTGAACGTTTAACTCCAGTACATCCTTGCACTAGTCGATCAATTTCTGCACCACGGATGGTTAGGTTATGATCATTGGCGTAGCCTCGAACATAGCCATAAGCTGTTTTATCCGCAACTGTACCGATTGTACCTGCTCGATATACATTGTCTTCACCAAATAAAACTTTTGTATAATTATGAGCTTTCGATTGATATTCACCACTGAAGTTCAGATCTATATCAGGAACTTTATCTCCTTTAAAACCTAGGAATGTTTCGAAAGGTATATCTTGTCCATCTTTTTTATAAGGTGTTTCACAGTGAACACAAACTTTGTTGGGTAAATCAAATCCTGAACTTACTGACCCATCATCGAAGAATTCAGCATGTTGACATAATGGACAAATGTAGTGTGGCGGTAAAGGGTTTACCTCTGTAATCTCCATTAATGTAGCGACAAGAGATGAACCTACTGAACCACGTGAACCTACTAAATATCCATCATCCAATGATTTTTTTACGAGCTTGTGAGAAATTAAATAAATAACAGCAAATCCATGACCGATAATGGATGTCAGTTCTTTTTCAATACGGGCTTCCACAATTTCCGGTAACGATTCCCCGTATATTTGTCTCGCCATCGCATAACTCATTTCACGAACTTCTTCATCGGATCCTTCGATCTTAGGTGTATATAAATCATCTTTTATCGGTTTTATTTCTTCGATTCTAGCAGATATTTTATGTGCATTCTCGACTACGATTTGTTTCGCTGTCTCTTCTCCTAAGAAGGAAAATGCATCTAACATTTCATTTGTTGTACGGAAATGAACTTTTGGTAATTTATGACGGTTTAAAGGATTAGCTCCACCTTGTCCACCAATAAGAATTTGTCTGAAAATCGCATCATTTTCATTCACATAATGAACATTACCAGTTGCAACAACTGGAAGATCTACTTTTTTACCTAACTTTATCATCTTACGAATAATATCTTCGAGATTCCATTCATCTCTTACCAGTTCAAGCTCAATTAAATGTGCATAAACTTCTTTCGGATGAATTTCTAAGTAGTCATAGAACTTTGCAATGTCTTCAACTTCTTCTGGAGACTTTTGCATTAATCCTTCAAATACTTCACCTTTATCGCATCCTGATCCGATCAAAAGCCCTTTACGGTGCTTCACTAACACGGATTTTGGTATACGTGGTACACGGAAAAATGTATTCATGTGAGATGAAGAAACCAGCTTAAATAAGTTTTTCAAACCTATTTCATCAGTGGCAAGAAGCGTACAGTGGGAAGGTCGTGCCCTTTTGTATGACTCTCCGTTACCAGTTTGATGATTGAATTCATCGTGGTAGTGTATGCCTTTTTCTTCGGCTTCTTTTAACAAGTTTAAAAGTAATTCACCCGTCGCTTCAGCATCATATATTGCCCGGTGATGTTGTGTAAGGTCAATATTGAATTTTTTAGCCATCGTGTTTAAGCGATGGTTTTTCATTTCAGGATGCAAAAAACGAGATAACTCTAACGTATCGATAACGGGATGAATGGTTTTTTCAAGCCCACATTTTTTATAACCTACATACAAAAAGCCCATATCGAATGATGCATTGTGAGCCACTAAAATACTGTCACCAATCCAGTCATGAAAACGGTTAATAACATCTTCGATTTCTGGAGCATTATTGACCATATCATCCGTTATACCTGTTAAATTAATGGTCGTGGCAGATAACGCATGATGAGGATTTGAAAAGCTTTCAAATTTATCAATGACTTGCCCATTTTTTATTTTTACAGCTGCAAGTTCGATAATGCTGTTGTACACAGCAGACAGCCCAGTAGTTTCAACGTCAAAAACAACATATGTTGCATCAGCTAATGCACGATGTTCTTCTTCATACGCGATTGGTACCCCATCATTCACCATATATATTTCTAAGCCATAAATAATTTTAATGCCGTACTTTTTCCCAGCTGCATAAGCATCCGGAAACGACTGAACGACTGCATGGTCGGTAATCGCAACTGCAGGATGCCCCCATTTTGCTGCTTGTGCAACTAATGCATCAACCGACGAAACTGCGTCCATTTGACTCATTGGTGTGTGTAAATGTAGTTCAATGCGTTTTTGATCTTCAGGTACGGTATCTTTTCTGGCATCCACTTTGATTTCCATAATATCTTGTGCCATTACAATTAAGTCACGGACAAACGTATCATTTTGAACAGAACCTCGGACTTTTAACCAAGTGCCTTTTTTAAGTAAGCCCATGAGTTCAGCATCTTCTTTATCTCGAGAGAACATTTTCACGAGAATCGAGTCGGTATAGTCAGTGACTTTTACCGTTAATAAGGAACGACCACTACGCAATTCCTTTACTTCTACATCAAAGACAAAACCTTCAATCGTAATGCGACGTTCTTCATCTTGAATTTGTTTAATTTCGAGAATTGGTTCATCTGCTTTAATAGGAGTCCCTAGTTGGAAAGGACCATTCAAAGTCGCGCCTGGGTTCGCTTGGCGCTCCGTTTCACGTTTCTGCATATCCGCTAATGCTTTTTTGCCAAGTTCATCTTCTTCAAGCTTTCTTTGCTTCATGAAAGCTAGTTGAGCTTCTGCGAGTTCCTCTTTTTCCTCGATTAATTTAAAATCAATCGGCAATAC
>NZ_JBFUKT010000200.1:0-5554 GCF_056400705.1 Paenisporosarcina sp. P5_A11 | reverse complement strand
GTTTAGCACCTACGAATAATCCTATAAATAATACTAGTAAAATAATAATATCTAACATTTATTCAGCCCTTTAACCTTTTGATTTCTTCTTCTAGTTGTTCGACTTGTTCTATTAATTTAACATTTTCGTGAACGGTATTGATCGCAGTAAGAACTGCTAGTTTTGCACTATCTAATGAGGGATTGTGCGAATTAATTTCTCGCATTTTATCATCAACCATTGAGGCTACTAGACGCATATGACCGCTCGTTTCGGAACCGAGCATTTTATACGTTTGCCCATAAATATCTACTGAAACTCGTATTTTATGTTGCTCTGACAAAGGGTACCCTCCTCATCAAAATCCTACTATATATCATACCATGAAATAGATAGACTTGGGAATACACACCATTAGAAAGGAAAGTGATTATGTCAAACGAAGTACTATTACTATCAACTACTCAAATAAAAAACGTGATGTCTTATTATGCAACAAGCAAAATTGAGCGCAATGCTCCAGGAGTTATATTTGCAGCAAAACTAACAGATACTTCAATTACTGCTTATAAATCGGGTAAAGTTTTGTTTCAAGGTGGAGGCGCTACAAGAGAAGCGATGCGCTGGGGTACGACTCAAGAAAAAACAGCTAAAAAAATCAGTTCAGCAAAAGGCGATACATTGCCTGAAGGCTTTGCGTTGAAATCAGTGCTTGGTTCGGACGAAACTGGAACTGGTGACTTTTTTGGTCCCATGACCGTCGCAGCTTGTTATGTTCCTGCCGATAAAGTAGAGCTTATTCAATTTTTAGGTGTAAAGGACTCGAAAATGCTAACCGACGATTTGATGCGCAAAATTGCTCCTGATTTAAAAGAATCCTTAACCTATAGCATTTTAATTCTTGGCAATGAAAAATATAACACTGTGCAAGCAAAGGGTTGGTCACAAGGGAAAATAAAAGCCTTGTTGCATAATCAAGCATTGAAACATGTGCTCACTAAAATAGCTCCTGAAAAACCAGAGTTCATTTTAATCGATCAATTTGCCGAACGTGGTATTTACTACAACCATGTGAAAGCAGAAAAGGAAATCATTCGTGAAAATGTCTTGTTTTCAACTAAAGCTGAGCAACTACATGTCTCGGTTGCTGCGGCTTCGATTTTAGCTCGCGTCGCATTTTTGGAAGAGATGGATAAGCTTAGCCTAAAAACAGGATTTACGATCCCAAAAGGAGCAAGCTCTAAAGTAGACGAAATTGCTGCGAAAATATTATTAGATAAAGGTGAAGAAGAGTTAAAATCCATAACGAAATGGCATTTTGCAAATAGCCAAAAAGCGATGGCTTTAGCCCAAAAGAAAAAAAGATAGTTGGTTGTATGGAAGGTATCAAGGTGTTTAAAAAACTTTTTATCATACTGATCCTTATTTCATTCATCACTTTTCTTCTTGTTGGAAAATATAATAAGTCCGATAATAACCACCTGATTAATCTCAAATAAATAAACAAAAAGAGCTATTTCCTAATCACAAACACGTGAAAAGAATCAGCTCTTTTTTATCTTCGAAGTTTGACGTTACCCTATCAAAAACTTCCATATATATACTTTTACAACGTGAATGCTCATAATTACAACGAGACCATCCATTTTTACAACGTCAGCCTCAATAATTACAACGTGAACCCTGTTTATTACAACTGAGCCATCGCTCAATCTAGTCATTCTTCTTTATCATCATTAAAAAAGAAGAGATTGGACGTAAAAAGTGCCAGGCACTTTTTTCACGTCCACCTCTTCATTTCATTTTCTTTCAGTTATCCTCGAAGTTGTACGTTTCCTTGCTCTTCTAGTGCTTTTAACACTTTCGAATGAGCTTTCACGACTTCTTCATCAGTTAATGTACGTTCTGGATCTTCGTAAGTTAAAGAGAATGCGACCGATTTTTGACCTGGCTCCATTTTCTCACCTTCGTATAAATCGAAGACACGTACATCTTTCAATAACTTACCACCCGCACTGCGAATGATTTTTTCTAATTCTCCAGCCGCTTTCGCTCGTTCCGCAACTAACGCAATATCGCGTGAGATAGATGGGAAACGTGGTACTGGTGTGTACAATAATGGTTCTAAAGTGAAAGTTAGTAATTTCGCCAAGTTCAGTTCCATCACATATGTTTCTTTTAAATCACGTTTCTTCTGTTCGGTTGGATGCAATTGCCCCACTATACCAATCATTTTGTCGGCTAATTTAATTGTAGCTGTTCTACCAGGATGTAAACCGTCCATTTGCGCTTGCTCAAATGACATATGTTTATCTAATCCTATTTTCGCAAACAAGCCTTCAATGATTCCTTTTAACACAAAGAAATCTACTGTTTTGCGTTCACCTTGCCAACTATGATCAAGCCATTTCCCTGTCATTACTGCAGCAACATGTTCTTCTTCATGAGGAAGTCCTTCTGAAGTTTCACCTAAGAATACTGAACCCGTTTCGAACATCGTTACAGCATCCGCTTTACGTGCAATGTTATATGTCGCAGCTTCAAGTAAATGTGGAATTAACGATTGACGTAATGTACTACGGTCTTCACTCATAGGCATTAATAATTGTGTCACCGGTGCAGCTTCTAGTGCAAAGCTCTGCGCAAGTTCTTTAGATGTTAATGAATACGTAATCGCTTGTTGCAATCCAGCACCTTCCAAGTAGTTTCGAACAATGCGTCGTTGTGCTTGGTAAGGAGTTAAGCCACCCGGAGTCGATTCCCCTTTAGGCAGTGTTATTGGAATTTCGTCATATCCATATATACGAGCAATTTCTTCTACAATGTCTTCTTCAATTTGAATATCTTGACGACGTGTAGGTGCTTTAATGTAAAGCAAACCATTTGCTGCTTCGAATTCGAATTTCAAACGACTTAATATAGACGTCATATCTTCTAAGGAAATTTTCATGCCTAAACGATTATTAATGAAATCTGGAGATACAACCACTTCTTTTTGTGATTTATCCAGTTCGTCTACTACTACACTTCCTTGTAGGATTTCTCCTCCAGCAAGTTCAGCAATTAGTTGAGCAGCACGTTCTGCAGCTGCTTCCACACGGTTTGGATCCACGCCTTTTTCAAAACGCGAACTCGCATCACTGCGTAAATTGTGATCTTTAGACGTTTGGCGAACAGAAGCGGGCTTGAAGTATGCTGATTCAATAACGACAGTTGTCGTGCCTTCATGAACTTCAGAATTTGCTCCACCCATCACTCCAGCAATCGCAACCGCTTCTTGACCATTAGTAATGACTAATTGATGTGATGCTAATTCACGTTCTTGCGTATCTAATGTAGTAATTTTCTCACCTTGACGAGCAGCTCGCACAACGATTTCTCCTGTTTGCAAACGATCATAATCAAAGGCATGAAGCGGTTGACCATATTCCATTAATACATAGTTMGTTACATCCACTACATTATTATGAGGACGTACTCCAGCAGCCATTAAACGTTGCTGTAACCATAATGGAGATTCACCAATTTTTACATTTTTCACGACTTTAGCAATATATAGTGGGTTTGCATCCATGTCTTCCACACGAAGTTTCAAGACATTTTCAGCAGATTCTGATGATGTTGAATACGTAATTTCAGGATACTTCATATCTTCCGAAAGAATTGCACCTACTTCATATGCTACGCCTAACATACTCATCGCATCTGCTCTATTAGGTGTTAAACCAAGTTCGAGCACTGTGTCATGTAAACCAAGAACTTCAAGTGCATCAGCACCCGCTTGTGTATCCACTGGTAACACGTAAATTCCTTCTGCATAAGCTTTAGGTACAAGCTTCCCTTCAATTGCTAGTTCTTGAAGTGAACAGATCATACCGTTTGATTCTTCTCCGCGAAGCTTCGCTTTTTTAATTTTCATTCCACCAGGTAAAACAGCACCTGGACGGGCAACGATTACTTTTTGACCTTTTGCAATGTTTGGAGCACCACAAATAATTTGAGTTACTTCTTCCCCAACATTGACTTGGCAAATAGATAATTTGTCTGCTTCTGGATGTTTTTCGCATTCTAAAACATGACCCACTACAACATTTGTCATTCCATGAGAACGATCGATAACTGCGTCCACTTCAATCCCAGAACGAGTAATTTTTTCAGCGAGTTCCGCAGGATCTAACCCTTTTGTATCTATATAATCAGCTAACCATTTAGTTGAAACTAACATGTGATCTCCTCCTTACACTTCAGTCCGGTGAAATTGCGAAACGAATCGCACGTCATTCGTATAGAAATGACGAATGTCTTCCACTCCGTATTTCAACATCGCAATGCGCTCTGGTCCCATACCGAATGCAAATCCAGACAGACGTTTTGAATCGTACCCTGCCATTTCTAAGACATTTGGATGTACCATACCGGCACCTAAAATTTCAAGCCAACCTGTTTTTTTACAAACGTTACAGCCGCTACCGCCACATTTGAAACATGAAATATCCATTTCAACAGAAGGCTCTGTGAATGGGAAGAAACTTGGACGCAAACGTATTTCACGATCATCGCCAAACATTTTCTTCGCAAATACAGACAATGTTCCTTTTAAGTCACTCATATTAATGTTCTCGCCAATTACTAGACCTTCGATTTGAGTGAATTGGTGTGAATGTGTCGCATCATCGCTATCACGTCGATACACTTTACCTGGACAAATAATCTTGATTGGCTCTCCACCTTTTGCTTCCATTGTGCGAGCTTGAACTGGAGATGTGTGTGTACGAAGTAAAATATCTTCAGAAATATAGAATGAATCTTGCATATCTCTTGCTGGATGACCTTTCGGCAAGTTCAATGCTTCAAAGTTATAGTAATCTTTTTCAACTTCAGGACCTTCAGCAATTTCGTATCCCATGCTGATAAACAAGTCTTCAATTTCTTCTACCACACGTGTTAATGGATGGTGATTTCCAGTTTTTGCTGGACGACCTGGTAATGTTACATCGATTGATTCATTTTCAAGTTGTTGTTGAATTGCCGCGTCTTCTAGTAAAACTAAACGCTCATCCAAAACTGACGTTACTTCTTCACGAACTACGTTTACAAGTGCACCCATTTTAGGACGTTCTTCAGCAGGTAGTTTACCCATTCCTTTTAACAGATCCGTAATCGGTCCTTTTTTACCTAAATAGGCAACTCGAACATCTTGTAGTTCTTTCACATTTGAAGCGGCTTCTATTTTGCCAATTGCTTCTTGTTTTAATTGTTGTAATTGTTCTTGCATGTGTATATCCTCCCTCTAAAAAAATAAAAAACCCCGCCCCTGAAAAAGGGACGAGGAACTATTTCGCGGTACCACCCTGATTACTACGCTGACTTTCCAGACGTAATCACTTCATTGAATTAACGGCTCTTCACCGGCACATCTTTACAGCAATCGCTGGTCCTGATGGCAACTAACGGGGTGAACTTCGATGAATCTTCTATATTTGCACTTTCAGTCTGGGTGCAAACTTCCTAGATAAAAGGGTTTCATGTACTCTTCCCGGTCACAGTTTTTAACGTATCAAATTACTATCTAGT
>NZ_JBFUKT010000199.1:0-5676 GCF_056400705.1 Paenisporosarcina sp. P5_A11 | reverse complement strand
AACATTAAATGCAAATGTTGTTCAGCCATCAAAAACAACTATTAATCCATATTATTTAGGTTTGAAAATTTTTGAAGACATTGAAAAGCGATACGATCATCCAACAAAAGAGATGATGAAACTTGGAGTTAAGCTGAAATCTGGCAGAGATAAAATGTTTGAAGTAAGAGAAATTGAGTCGGATATTTCTTTCATTCGAAATTATTTAACAAAAGAATTAGTGAAGCAAGAAGACCTCTATTTGTTTGAGAAAAAAGGCGGGAATTATCAAATTACTGATAAAGATTATGAAAATGTTAGAGACCAACTAGTTTCCATGAGAGTAAATGGAAGTTTTCCATACATCGTCGTTGAAAATGGAGATTATTCACGAAATGGTGAATTGTATTTAAAACATGGCTACGAGGGGACTGAACTAGATCCTCGTTATTTAGAAAATGTACTTCCATATATTTATCAATTATGGGGTCGCCCCGTGCATATGGAAACATATGTTGAAAATAGACCCATTATATTTTCATTTGACGGAAAAAAAATCCAGAGGCGTTCTCTTTAAAATCCATATAAAAAGGTCACAAGAATTCTTGTGACCTTTTTCAATGTGAAAAAATTATTCCTATTCTTCTTCTATTATTAAGTCATTTTCTACGAGCCACTCATAGGCTACAACTGAGACGCTTTCTCCTTTAATATCTACTCGATAATTTAAATCTCTCATGATGTCACTATTGAGCTTTTCAGATAAGCGTGCTGTGATTTCTTCAATTTCAGGATACTTTTCGTGCATTTCCTGGCTAATGGCAACAGCTGCTCGATAAGGTGGGAAAAATTGTTCATCATCTTCTAATGTTACTAAATCATAATTTTTTATGGTGGCATCTGTTTCAAAAGCTACTGACACATCTACTTGCTCATTGTCTAAAGCTCGTTGGGTTAACCCGATGTCCATTTGTTTTATCTGACTAGAACCAAATTCAAAGCCATATGTTTTTTCTACACCTTTTAAACCGTCTGGTCGATTAGCAAATTCTGCATCTGATGCTATTGTTAATTTTCCAGGGTTTTCATTAATATAGTCTGCTAAGTCACTAATTGATTTTATTCCAAGTTCCTGTGATTGCTCACTTCTTAAAGCAAGGGCGTATGTGTTATTAACTTTGGACATGTTCATCCAATGAATGTCGTTTTTTCTATCATTGTCTTTGACTATTTCAAATGCTATTTCAGGATCGGCAACAGGTTCTTCGCCCATGTACGTTATGAGCGCTGTGCCTGTATATTCCCACATCATGTCAACTTGACCATTTTCCAATGCTGATCGGACAACACTACTACCAAGGTTATTCATCTGATTTACTTTGAATCCTTCTTCTTGTAACAAGAAACCCGTCATTTCAGATAATAAATATTGTTCGGTAAAGTTTTTACCCCCCACAGTAATTTCTTTACCTGCTGCTCCAAAACTAGAGCAGGCCGAAAGTGAGACGGTGATAACTAGAAGGGGGATAAGTTTGAGTAATTTATTCACAAATTTTATACCTCCTATCATTCCGTTTTCGCAATACGTCTGGATCCTTTTGGTACAATTACGTTTTCTAATTTCCGAAGTAAATAATCAGCAAGTATCGCTAATAAGGTAACAGGAATTGCTCCTGAAATTAAGAAACCATTATCAAATAATTGAATCCCAGTAAAAATCCAAACTCCTAAGCCACCGCCACCAATTACATAGGCAAGAGCTGCAGTACCAATATTCAATACGACAGCTGTTCGAATTCCTGCAAGGATCGAGTAAGCTGAGTTTGGAAGTTCGATGCGAAATAAGATTTGATAAGGTTTCATTCCCATACCTTTAGCGGCATCAATTAGGTTTTTATCAATAGAATCAATGCCAGCCACCGTGTTTCTGAAGATTGGTAGAATCGAATAAATAAACAATGCGAAAACAGCTGTTTTGAAACCAATACCTAATACACTAATCATCAGTGCAAGGACAGCCAAACTTGGAATTGTTTGAGCAAGGTTTGCGATGTTCGAAACGAACCATTCAGCTTTTCTAAAACTTGGTCTTGTAATAAGAATCCCTGCTGGCAACGCGATAATAAGAGCTAATAAAGAGGACACAACAACAAGTGCAATATGCTGTCTCAATAGCACTAAAAAGGTGCTAGAGTCACTAAAAATATAATTGAAATATTGATTCTTTATCGCCCAGGCAAAAAATACGATTATCAATGAAAAGATGGAGATTTTAAAAATATTAGCTATTAACTTTTTGCTATTCACCGAATCACCCTTCCTGGGATACGGATAGTTTCCCTTTTATTTCAAAATGAAGATACTTTTGAACAAGGTCTATCGTAATCGAACCAATATTTTCACCTTCGTCATTTGTTACAACAACTTGATCAGCTTCTTGATTCATCAGTATAGACAAAGTGTTACGTAAATCTTGATTGACATTGATTGTTTTTGTATCTTGAATTGTTTCATCTATGGGACCAAGTCCTATGATATCTTGTAAATTTTTTACGGTGTGTAAGCTTAAGCTCTTTATGGCACGATCTTTACCAAAGAACTTAGAAACAAATTCGTTTTTAGGATGAGCTAGCATTTCTGAAGGGGTATCGTATTGCATGATTTCTCCGTCTCGTAAAAGGACGATTTGATCTGCCATTTTAATAGCTTCATCAATATCATGACTAACAAAAAGAATTGTTTTTTTCACTTCACGTTGGATTTGCAAGAACTCATCTTGAATTTTTTCTCTAATGATTGGATCGAGTGCCCCGAACGGTTCATCCATTAACATAACAGGAGGATCTGCTGCAAGTGCACGCACCACGCCGATACGTTGCTGTTGACCACCTGACAGTTCATGTGGAAAGCGTTTTCGATAAGCTTTAGCGTCTAGACCAATAAGCTTCATTAAATACGTAAAACGTTCTTTTTTCTTTTTCTTGTTCCATCCAAGAAGATCTGGAACAAGCATTACGTTTTCTTCGATTGTCATATTTGGGAAAAGGCCATTACTTTGAATGACATAGCCAATTTTTCTTCTTAATTCAATCGCATCTAAATTCATAGAATTTTCATTGCCAATAATGATTTCACCATCTGAAATGGACTCCAGTCGGTTGACCATTCTTAATAACGTTGTTTTCCCGCAACCAGATGGTCCAAGCAAAACGACAATTTTACCTTCTTCGACAGTGAAGTTAACATCTTTGACCGCAATTTTATCTTCACTATATGACTTTGTTACATGATTAAAAGCTATCATTTGCTCACCTCTTTACAGTTATTCGACTAATCCTTTTGTCGTGTATCGTTTTTGAATCATCAATAAAATACCATCAGCAATAATTGCCAACAATGCTACGGCTATAGAACCACTTATGAGTAAGTAGTTGTCACCTCTGCTAATTCCTTGGGTAATCAACACACCAAGTCCACCAGCACCAATATACGCAGCGATGACGCCAATTCCTATATTAAGAACAACTGCAGTGCGTACACCCGCCATAATGACAGGTAAAGCATTCGGAATCTCAACACGCAATAATCGTTGATGTGTTTTCATGCCCATTCCAATTGCCGCATCTCGCATTTCAGGGTTGACGTTTTTAATCGCAGTATACGTGTTTCRTATAATGGGGAGTTGAGAATAAAGTACAAGTGCTACGAAAGCCGGTAAAAACCCAATTCCCTGATTAATGAGAGAGAAAATAGGTATCATAACACCAAAAAGTGCAATACTCGGAATCGTTAATGTAATAGAGGCAACTTGTAAAACTGAACCTGCTAAGTATTCGTTCGTGGTCAAATAAATCCCAAGTGGGACACCGATCAAAAGCGCTACGATAATCGCTAAAGTAACCAGTACAGCGTGATCAATCGTTAATTCTAAAATACGAGGTGCATTTACCTCGAGAAATCGTAACCAGTCTTCCAATGTAATACCTCCCTTACTAGAGTGAGAAAAGTCTGGTAAAAACGAACTATTCCATCTGAACTATACCCAAAATAAATAGTTGATAAGCCCAATAAACCTAAACTCTTTAATGCTTTACCACTTTAGTATAACACAGCCTGTTTTTCCTCTAATAAAACACAAAAGCGACTAGCCCTTTTATAACAGGGCTGTCGCTTATTTTATTATTTATGAAAAAGGCTTTGTTAAAGAATGCTGTTGATAATGAAGAACAAACGAATGAGAACATTTACGCTTAGCATACCGCAAGAGCGTGAAGCTTGAGGCCCACAAGCATGTGGTTTTCATACTTGTTGGCTCATGCGGAACGTGCGGCAGGCGCAAATGTACGATATACAACAGTATAGTTTAACACCTTGATTCCATTCACTGAGGATGACAGGTTTCCAGTGCGCTTCKGACGCTTTACCTGCTGCACAATAATCTAGAGAATAAAGAGGAGGGGCTTGTGAGTGCGTCACTCGCCCCTCTCTCTTTTTATAGATTATCCTGGCGGGTGTGCATCCTTCGCTCTCTTGCAACCTGGAAGCACACATTAATTTTGGTTTTGTTTACTATAGAATAGAAGGTTTCTTTAAGTRRATGTTCGGCCGAAGATGCWATTTCGGYCTCTTYCTRCTTTTTTTATTTTGGCTAAGTTTAWGAATGCWRTWGATATTAAAAAAGAAAAGAAAGAGTACATTTGCGCCTATCATGCAAAGGATCGAAGGTTAAAAACGCCACGTYCTGCTCCTGCGGTTACTCGTCGCAAAATACAATGCGAGAAATTTTGTGGCTACACCTTCATGACCCACTTCCTGTTGGCTCATGCGGAACATGCGGCAAGCGCAAATGTACGATAAACAACAGAATAATTTAACAGATCCATGAAAAAAGAAGACCGATAAATGGAGCTAATTTCCGGTTTTAATGAGAGTGCTAACAAATTGTAAACAATTTTCTTTTTAAATCTGCTGCTGATAAATAGCCTGCAATCGATTCTCCAATAGATGTCAGATTATGATGTATTTTGTACAATAAACGATCTAAATCACATGTCATTGCTTGAAGATGAATATGAGGTGATAAATGAAACGTATTAATAGTAGATTCACCAGCTTCACTCTTAGCCAACACCCTGTGGTTCCCATCAATTACCACACTAGGTTGCGGACACGTAGGGTAATAAGCAATAATTATGGGTTGTTCATTTTTTAATGCAATTGGTAAATACGTTTGGTCTATTTCATTCTTCCTAACTTGATCAATGATGCCTTTTAAATCGATTTTTACCGGTTTGAGCTGATTTTCGAGTATCAATCTCTTGGCTGTAGGTATACACCAATTAATAAAATAGTAGTTGTATTCATCAATAAAAAATTCCTGGGTAAATACTTCTCCATTGATGGTCAGAACGTTTGAGGCAAGAGTGTCCTTAATACATTTTTTGTAATTCAAAAATTCCTGCCCGAGATTTGATGGTATGTATTTTATTCGAGCTCCTTTTGCTTCAATGGATTTTAAATAATAGCGTTCATTTAACATGGCATCTAAGTTAGGATTATATTTAGCATTCAAATTCTTCACCCCTGTGTAGTCGCTAGTAAGAATGTATGTGGGTTTGGCGAATATTTAGTACAAAACCATGTTTATTCAGTTATTCTCATTTATTGTCATGTTGTACTAAATGAGTTTTCGGTATT
>NZ_JBFUKT010000198.1:0-5697 GCF_056400705.1 Paenisporosarcina sp. P5_A11 | reverse complement strand
GGTTCTTTTGTATTCGGCTATATAACCAAACGCATCGGAGCCAAAAATGCTGTCACCATAGTTGCTATTCTTATGATTGTCTCCCTATTTGTAGCAGTTTTTGCTTATGATCAGTGGATGTTTTGGATTGCGGGAAGTATGTTCGGTGTTTCTCTAGGTTCTATGTGGGTCACATCTCGTACACTCATTATTGAATTGTCACCGGAGGACAAACGCGGTCAATTTTTCGGAATGTTTGCGTTTTCAGGTAAAGTATCGTCTATCATTGGTCCAGTCCTTTATGGGACGATTACGTATCAACTTCAAGATTATGGACCACTTGCAAGTCGTATTGCATTATCAACATTGATTATAATGACCGTTATTGGATTAATCATTCATTTGCGTTTAAAACATGATTCAACTGACCCTAAAGTGGGTTAAATTAATAAAAAGAAATGCCGGAACCACTTTGATGGGTTCCGGCATTTTTGTAAATATATAAATTAATCTAAATAAGAGCTTCCAAACGTATATGAACGATTTTTTAAAGGTTGTTTTTTAGACATAGGGGTGGGAGCATGTGTGGGTTTTTTCTTTATTATTGTCTGAGATAAGCCTGTATATTCACTTAGAAGTTGTTTGGCTATATTCAAACTCATTCTTCTTTGTGGATTACGGTAGTTATCATCCAAATGACCCAAATGTGTCAGACTTTGAAAATCTTCTTTTTTGGGTAATAGATGAAAGTAATAATCAGCACATTGAACTAATACAGAAGATTGCTGTTGACTAAATCGAGGGTTTTTCACAAAGTGTAGTCCCAATTTTTTTGCGCGTCCGGTTTCAATCATCTTTTCAATGGTTAATCTTTTTAATTCATAAAGAAATTTGTTATCAGTTGCAGTTTTTGCATGACGATTAACAGAATAAATAGCGGCAGCTAATTGTTCATCAGTCCTATTTGGTTTCATGGAATCCCACCCTTCGTGTCGTAGAAAACGAGTAATAATGCAAGAATAAGGAAAAATTCAGAGCATTCAATTAAATATTATCATACCAATTTCTTCCCAATATGTATAGATGAATTCAAAAAAATGTGGAAAAGGTGATAAAAATGAAAAAACAAAAAACAGCTATATTAGATATTGGGTCTAACACGATCCGCTTAGTTATTTATTCTTATGATGAAAGAAGAGGTCTACGCGAATTCGAAAATATAAAAACCGTAGCTCGTTTACGAACCTATATACAAACTAATGGTGAAATGTCTGAAGAGGGGATTGAATTACTTCAAAAGATTTTATTATCTTTTCGTCAAATGTTAGATGATTATGATGTGCAAGAAGTCTTAGTAACGGCGACAGCTGCTGTTCGTCAAGCATCAAATCAAAATGAGATACTTAAACGTATGAAAAAAGAAACGGGTTTAGATATAGATGTGTTAACAGAAGAAGAAGAAGCGTATTTTGGTTTTGTTGCGGTGTCACATTCCGTACCAACAAAGTCTGCGGTAACGATTGATATTGGTGGAGGTAGTACCGAGATTACATATTTCAAAGAAAAGAAATTGCAGAACACACATAGCTTTCCTTTTGGAGTTGTTTCACTAAAGCAACATTTTATGCAAGGTGACCGGATGACATCTGTAGAAAAAGAACAATTGGCTTTGTTTACAGAAGCTCAATTTCGTTCCCTGCCTTGGCTTAATGGGTTGAAATTACCTGTCATCGGGATTGGTGGTAGCGCTCGAAATATTGCTCAAATTGATCAGCAAAGAAAAGAATATCCTTTTTCGAGCGTTCATCAATATAAGATGAAGGTGCATGATGTTATTACATTGAGTGACACATTGTCAGATTTATCTATAGAAGAGTTGAAGAAAATTGAAGGTTTATCAAGTGATCGAGCAGATATTATAATACCTGCGCTAGAAGTTTTCAGAGCATTGATGAAAGTGGTAAAGTCTGAAGAGTTTATGTTTAGTGGTAAAGGATTAAGAGAAGGTATCATGCTAAACCGTATTCTACAAACGCATCCGGAAGAATTAAATAAACATGAAGTATTTAAACACAGCAGTGAAACGTTAGCAGCTGAATATGAAATAAATCTCAAAGAAGCGAGACATCTCCAATTTTTAGCGAGGAAAATTTATTTGGAGTGCGTGAAGAATCGAATCATCGAACAGTCGCCTGCGAACTTGCTATTGCTTGAACGAGCAGCATCCCTTTTCTATTTAGGAGAATACATTGATGCGGATTCTGCAAGTCAACATACCTTCTATATTTTAACTAATCGTTCTATTGATGGTTTAGAGCATTTTGATCGCTTGAGATTAGCACTCGTGGCTTCGTATAAAAACAAAGATACATTTAAAGTGTACGCCGCTCCATTCGAAAAATGGATTGAAAAAGGAGAACTAAAAAGTTTGAGAGAGTTGGGGGCGATATTAAAATTTGCCTATGGCTTAAATGGTTCAAAACGATCAATAGTAAACGATTTATCAATTGAATCTTCGCAAGACGGCTTTCGAATGAAGATTTTTGTAAGTGGAAATGCTATGGCTGAAGAATATCAAGCAGGTAAACAGAAAAAACATTTAGAGCGTTTATGTAAGTGTGAGGTCACTTTGGAATTTGTAATGAAGGATGGAGATTCGCATGACTGAACAACAAGCACCTTTTGAAAAAGATAACCCTTCGTACTACAACAATCGTGAACTTAGTTGGTTAGCTTTCAATGAACGTGTTCTTCAAGAAGCTGAAGATGAACGGAATCCTTTAGTTGAACGATTGAAATTTTTAGCCATTTTCAGTTCGAATTTGGATGAATTTTTCATGGTACGCGTAGCGGGCCTTCAAGATCAAGTGAGAGTAGGATTTCAAAAACATGAAAATAAAGCCGGATTAACTCCAAAACAACAGCTTGAAAAAATTGCTCAAAAAACACATGCATTGGTCAAACGGCAATCGCGTGTT
The DNA here is from genome assembly GCF_056400705.1 of Paenisporosarcina sp. P5_A11. NCBI lineage: Bacteria > Bacillati > Bacillota > Bacilli > Caryophanales > Caryophanaceae > Paenisporosarcina > Paenisporosarcina sp. P5_A11. Next base: position 2,740 of record NZ_JBFUKT010000198.1, on the reverse strand, counting down.
TATCAGTTGCTTGTTTATGAACAATTAAAACAACAAGATGTACAAGTATTAAAGATGGCTGAACTTTCTAAAACACAAAAAATATATACACATAACTTCTTTGAAGAACATGTATTCCCGGTATTAACCCCAGTTGCAGTGGATGCATATCGACCGTTTCCAACACTCTTAAGTAAAACAATGAATATTATCATCATTCTTGAACAGCAAAATGGAGAAGAAACTAATGAAAAAGTGGCTATTGTTCAAGTTCCATCCGTTTTGAAAAGGATGATTAAAGTCCCTTCTAAAAAAGGAGATACGTTTGTTTACTTGGAAGACTTGATTATAGATCAAATAAATTCGTTGTTTTTTGGATACAAAGTAAAATCAGTCACCGCTTTTAGAATGACCCGAAACGCGGATCTTACAATTCACGAAGAAGGTGCCCGAGACTTATTAGTAGAAATTGAGAAGGAGTTAAAAAAACGAAAATGGGGAGCAGCTAGTCGTTTGGAAGTTCGAGCAAATGAAATTAATCAGGAAGTATTAAGTTATTTACTTAATGAACTTGAAATTCATAAAGATGATGTCTTTAAACTTGAATGCCCAATAGATTTGACATTTTTATTTAGCTTTATTAAAGAAATCAAAGTTGGTCGAGAACAGTTAGAGTTTGAAAATTTCATACCACAACCACCTGTCGATTTGACATCGGATGAAGATATTTTTACAAAAGCATTGCAGCAAGATTTATTTTTCCATCATCCTTATGAATCTTTTGCACCTATTATAGAATTTATATCTGAAGCGGCAGATGACCCCAATGTATTAGCGATTAAACAGACTTTATATCGAGTAAGTGGAAACTCTCCCATGATTCACGCGCTCAAAAAAGCGGCAGAGAATGGCAAGCAAGTAACGGTATTAGTTGAATTGAAAGCAAGGTTTGATGAAGAGAATAACGTTCACTGGGCAAAAGAATTAGAACAGGCCGGATGCCTTGTTATTTATGGTATGCATAATTTAAAAACACATTCAAAAATCACATTAGTGGTTAGAACACAAAATGATCGTATTGAACGATTTGTTCATCTAGGAACAGGAAATTATAATGATCAAACTGCAAAAATCTATACGGATATGGGGATTATCACTACTAGGAAAAAATTTGGCATCGATGCAACCAATTTCTTTAATTATTTAAGTGGCTATACCGAAAAACCTGTTTTTCATCATCTAGTTGTCGCTCCTTTTGATATTAGAGATGAATTTATGAAATTGATTGATCAAGAAATTGTCCTTCATAAGGAACATGGCAATGGGTATATTCGAGCAAAAATGAATTCACTTACGGATAAAGATCTAATTATTAAAATGTACGATGCTTCAATCGCTGGAGTTAAAATCGATTTAATTATTCGAGGTATTTGTTGTTTACGCCCTCAAATTAAAAGGATTAGTGAACATATTCGGGTCATTAGTATTGTTGGACGTTTTCTGGAACACTCGAGAATCTATTGGTTCCATCAAAATGGGGAAAATCTTGTATTTTTATCTTCTGCAGATATGATGACAAGAAATATGATTAAACGTGTGGAAATTCTTTTTCCTATCGTCGATCCGTTTATTAAAGAACGAATCATGAATGTTATATTACTTCAAATGCAAGATACTGCGAAGTCACGTGAACAAGATGAACATGGTGAGTACCACTATCGTTTCCCGAATAAGCATGAAGAAATAATAAACAGTCAGGAAGAATTATTAAAATTGGTATATCGTGTTTCAAAAGATGAAGAATAATGCTTTTTCTCCTATATCTATATACTTTTGTGGAATAGTGATGGCATAATAGAAATATGAATGAATATTCAGAAATATTATAAGGGGGTATTAAAATGTTACTAAAAGACCAAACAATTATTATTACTGGTGGTTCAAGTGGAATGGGATTTTATATGGCGAAGCGTTTCGTAGAAGAAGGAGCAAACGTTGTTATTACTGGACGTGATTTAGAACGTTTAGAGACTGCACAAAAAGCAATTTCCCATGATTTTAATCATGTAGGCATTTTTCAAATGGATGTACGTGAACCTGAACATGTTAAAGCTATGGTCAATTATACGCACGAGATGTTTGGACGGATTGATGGACTTGTTAACAATGCAGCAGGAAATTTCATCGTTCATGCAGAAAAACTTTCACCAAATGGCTGGAAATCAGTTATCGATATCGTGTTAAATGGCACTTTTTATTGCTCTCAAGCTGTAGGGAATTATTGGATTGAAAAAGAACAAAAAGGATCAATACTGAATATGTTGGCAACTTATGCTTGGAATGCTGGAGCTGGCGTAGCTCACTCTGCTGCAGCTAAAGCAGGTGTCATGTCTCTTACTCGCACCTTAGCAGTTGAATGGGGAACTCAATATGGCATTCGTGTAAATGGAATCGCTCCAGGACCAATTGAGCGAACTGGTGGTGCTGATAAGTTGTGGGAATCTGAAGAGTCTGCTGCACGAACATTAAAGTCTGTGCCACTAGGAAGACTTGGGAAACCAGAAGAAATTGCTGATCTTGCTGCGTTTATGCTTTCTGATAAAGCTGCTTACATGAATGGTGAGATTGTCACTTTAGATGGTGGACAATGGTTAAATAAATTTCCTTTTTAAGCTTAAAATTTAAATGTTAACCCATACTAATTCTACGACATTGAAAGGATAGGATGAAAATGGGTTTATGGACATGGCCATTATTAGGC
>NZ_JBFUKT010000197.1:0-5791 GCF_056400705.1 Paenisporosarcina sp. P5_A11 | reverse complement strand
GACCCATTACATCTCCGTTTTTCAATAAGGCTAATGCTTTTCTTAATGCTTCACGGTCACTCAATCCTCTTTTAACAGGAAATGCATTTATTTTCGGCAATAGAGGTTTTAATATTGGCATATGAAAAAGCTCTTCCTTAGCCATAAAATGAACCGGGCGTGGAGCAGTAATTCCCACTACTGGAGGATCAAGAGCATCGATATGGTTTGAGCAAATTAAAACTCCGCCGGTTTTCGGAAAATGTTCTAACCCTTTTACATCAAAACGATATATCGGCTTTAATGTGATCCAAACGAAATTTTTAGCAAATTGGTACATGTTCATTTAGCTCATCCTTTCTTTCGCTAATTGAATAATGTGATTAGCTGCTTCATTAATTGTTAAATTTGTGGTATCCAAGTAAATTGCATCTTTTGCCTGAATAAGGGGTGAAGCTTGTCGTTCGCTATCCATTTTATCTCGTTCTGCAATTTCTTTTTTCAGTTGATCTACATGTGAAACAATGCCACGTCGCTCATTATCTAACTGGCGTCGTTTCGCTCGTTCTTCAACAGTTGCAGACATAAAGACTTTTAATTCAGCATCAACTAACACATGTGTCCCGATGTCGCGGCCATCCATCACCACACCACCACTTTCAGCCATTTTCAATTGCCGACTAACCATTTCTTCTCGTAAACTTGCATGTACAGCTACGGAAGAAACAGAAGATGTCACAAGGGTGGAACGAATCGCTTCTGAAACATTCTCACCATCTAAATAAACAAGTTGTCCATCATGAGATGGGATTAATTCAATTTTGGTTTCTAGAAGCAAGTTTGTTAAGGCCTCTTCATTTTCTAAATCTATGTGACGTTCAAGTGCTTTATACGTAATTGCTCGATACATAGCTCCTGTATCAATATATGTAAAACCAAGTTCTTCAGCAGCGAGTTTTGCTATTGTGCTTTTTCCTGCAGCTGCAGGCCCATCAATCGCTATTTGTATACTGTTTTTCACATCATCCACTCCTATACGTTCTCACACATAATTGTAACACAGGAGGCAAAAAAAAAGCCCACTAGTGTGAGCTTCCGTAGGGGTGAATTTAATACTAATCAACAGTTTTATGTTTTGGTTTCGTTGTAAATCTAAAATTTCCTAGTTCATCATTTCAGATTTTATTACTTCATGCGTTTCTGTATCAATTAAAATTCTGAACGTGTGACTTTCTTCTTTCGTTTCTTTTAACACCATTAGTTCATAACATAGACGCTGTTGTAATTCCTCATTTTCGGTATACGCTAGTACTTCACTTTTAATGGCAACTTGATCTGTAAAATATTCGTTCCAACTTACAGGTACTATTTTTTGATCTGGTAACGTTTCTTTTTGGATATATTCCATCGTGTTTACACCTAGGACTTCTCCATCATCTTTTGCAAGTTTTAATTGCATTGCATCAGCATAAATCCGAGCTTTATTCACTGGATCTAAACGCACAAACACGACATGCCATACTAAATCGTTTTCACGTGATTCCACGAGTTCAACATCTTCAAATCCATATTTCTTAACTGCTTTTTTCGCCTTTTCTTTCATCTCCTCCTGAGGAATACGATCTTTTCCAATCGGACGTTCAATTAACATGGATAAAAGTTGGCCACCTTTTTTGGTGTAATCCGTGTAACCAGTTCGAATGCCTTCGTTGAATGAAATGTGGTAAAACGGATATGCTGCTCCTGATTTACTAGATGAAACGACAACTTTTGCATTTTTTAATGTTGGAAACATTTCTTTCATTTGTTTTACAACTCGTTTTTCTGTAACGGGTTTATCTTTAATCGCTTTTAAATCCTTTTTCTTTTGATCATCCGATTCACTCGCGGTGAGTGGGAAATCGCTTTCTGAATAGCCTTTAACAGTAGTAGACATTTTAGTCCATTTTTCAGAAGGTTGAGCTGATTTGACTTCTTTTTGCCATTTTGAGAAAGATTGTTGTTTTGCTAATAATTCGGTTGAAGCGTTTTGCCATTCAACTGAAAATTCATCTAAGTTTTTAGATACATTATTGGTTACTGTTAACCATTTCTCTTCAGGTACTTTGCCTTGACTCTTTAATTTTGCATAATCTCCAAGCCGTCCTAAGTAATTCAACCATTCACTTGTAAAATCTTGTTGGAGTGGTAGTGAGGATATATCACTTTTTATTTCTGATGAAAGTCTCCAAATATCTTCAAGTGGTTCTGCTTGAGCTTTTGGATCATTAAAAACTGTGGCACTTTGAACGGATTTTTGTAGTTCAGTTAGTTTTTCTGAAGCCTCCGTCATCCGATTGGTGTATTGGGCTCTCAAATCATTTTCCAAAGCTACTTCATTTTGTTTAGATGTATATAAAAATACGCCCATAATGATCAAGGCAACCGCTAACAAGCTTKTAATAATCTTCATGTTATTCCTCCTCATTCGCAGAATATATGTTTCCCAATTGTTTTAATTTGTGGTCGAGTCCATATCCAGGCGCTGGTAGCTGTGTCTGGATTAAAGTAATAAAGGGCATTTTCCGTAGGATCCCAACCATTTATCGCGTCTAAAACAGCCTCTTTAGCGCGAGCATTTGGTGTAAGCCAAATTTGTCCGTCAGCAACTGCTGTAAAAGCTCGTGGTTGAAAGACAACTCCACTTACTGTATTTGGGAATTTCGAATCTTCAACACGATTTAATATGACTGATGCTACTGCAACTTGTCCCTCATATGGTTCACCGCGTGATTCTCCATACACTGCATTGGCCATAAGTTGTAAATCCTGTTGTGAGTATTTTGCAGGAAGTTGGACTTGTTCATTTTTTTTGGGTGCTGGACTTGTTCCTTTTTTCACTTGTTGTTCTAAAGGTTTGCCCCCGTAGTGTGTAAAGCGATTACCTTTATTCAATTGGTTTCGCACAAACTCTTTATTATAATTTGATTGGTTGACAAGTTTCGCTTTTGTTTTCTGGCCAGCTATTCCGTCGACTGGTAAACCGAATTTTTCTTGGAAATTACGCAATGCCCAGTAAGTACCGTAACCAAATTTACCGTCTATCTGATTTTTGTAGAATCCCATATATTGCAATCGTGCTTGTAGCTCAATAACATCCTCTCCATTGGCTCCAAGCTCAATAACTTGACCTGAAAATGCTTCGGAATGTTTTGGAGTACTTAAAGTCATTGTCAACAAACATAAAGTGATAAACCAAACTAACCATTTATTTTTTCGCATAAACATTTCTMCTTTTTTTTAGAATGAGGATTTATACGAATTTTATACAAAAAAAAAATAAAACCAATTAATAAAATTGGTTTTATTACATATCACGTAGCTCTTCACGTGTTTGAAAGTGTTGTATTGTCAATAAATGGGCTTGCTTTACTTTTGTTAAACATAGCCACCATAAGAAAAGCATAAAAGGAATCATAAAATACAACCATATTCCTTCAATGGCTAGTATTCCGTTGTAAATCATGTGTAAACTTAATGGAGCTAGCAATGCAATAAATAGTAAAGGTTTCGAAGATTGTCTGACTGCAAACTTTGCACGTCCAAGATAATAGCCCATAACAACGCCAAAGATTGCATGGCTTGATACTGGTAACAAAGCTCGTAAGAATGCCGTATCTAGCCCATATGTCAACAAGTATAAAATGTTTTCTACTGTTGCAAATCCTAAGGAAACACTAGCTCCATAAAGAATTCCATCATATGGATCTTCAAAATCGACATGTTGATAGATAACCATTACTAAAATGAGCCATTTAAAAAATTCTTCAAGTGTACTTGTGAATAAAACATTTGTAATAAATGCTGATTGAAATATGTGTTCTAATTTAAATACATGTTGAATGAAGAGAATAGGAAAGGTTAACATAGCACCATATATAAAAGTATGAAACAATGATCGTGAAGGCTCTGTTGATATTTGATTTCGCAAATAAAAATAACTGAATAAAGCAAGTCCTGGAGCGATTGCGACAGATAGTAAAATTATCAAGTTGCGCTCGCCTCCTTTTAGTAGATTAATTATATCATTTTATAACGATTTGATGAATGAATGGATGGAGGAAATTTCAAGTGAAAAAAATAGTTGTTATCCATACAGGTGGAACAATTTCAATGCATGTACATAGTGAATCAGGTGCAGTCGTAACAGGAGATTCAAACCCAATAACTTCAGAAATTGATAAGTTAAAGGAATATGCCGATATCCATGAAATTGAAGCATTCAATTTCCCTTCTCCACACATAACCCCAAAAGAAATGTTTGCGATAAAAGAGATTATTGATCAGCAAATAGCAGCGGGACAAGTGGAAGGGTTTGTCATCACACATGGAACAGACACATTAGAGGAAACTGCATACTTCCTAGATTTAACTGTTAACAGCGATATCCCTATTATATTAACGGGTGCCATGCGCTCGTCAAATGAGATTGGGGCTGATGGTGTCTATAACTTATTATCAGCTGTTCGAGTGGCTAGTGCTCAAGATGCGTTTGGTAAAGGTGTGCTCGTTGTGATGAATGATGAAATACACACTGCACAAAGTGTTACGAAAACTTCAACCAGTAATGTCTCAACGTTCCAAAGTCCTCAATATGGACCTATTGGATTAATAACAAAAACAGGCGTTCATTTCCACCTTACGCCGATTAGAAGTGATACGTTTGAGTTACATGAAATCAATAAAAGAGTTGCGCTGTTAAAAGTCTATGCGGGAATGGATGCAGACTTGCTTTTGCACATTGCGAATGTCGGCTATGATGGCATTGTCTTGGAAGGACTAGGACAAGGAAATGTACCACCTGCAATCGTGCAAGGAATTCAACAATTAATTAACCAACATATTCCTGTTGTTTTAGTATCTAGATGTTACAACGGTATTGCGCAGCCCGTTTATGGCTACGAAGGCGGAGGGAAGATGTTAGAAGACATGGGAGTATTATTTGCTCACGGACTAAGCGGTCAAAAAGCGAGAATTAAGTTGTTAATTGGACTTTCAGATTCGCATCTTATCGAACCTCTTTCAACTTGGTTTAAATATTAAAAGCTTTTTCATTCTGCATAAGCCTATAAAAACAAAAAGCTGCTTATTTCAGCAGCTTTTCTTTTTGTACAATTGCATCTGCAATTAACTCGCCATGGAAACGGCCATTTTCAATAAAAATTTCATTGGCATTATTACCAGCAGCTAAAACACCTGCAATATAAAGGTTTTCAATATTCGACTCCATTGTTAATTCATTTAAAAGCGGTCTCCCCGATTCTTCATCGATTCGAACACCCATTTCCCGTAAAAACTCATGATCAGGATGATAACCAATCATCGCAAAAACAAAATCATTTTTTAAAGAAATCACTTGATTTTGCTGACGAATTATTACTTCTTCTTGTTTTATTTCTTCTACATGTGATTCAAACAGCATGGTGATTTCACCATTTTTAACTACACCTTCAAACTCGGGTAAAATCCATGGTTTTATACTACTGGAATAGGTGCTGCCACGATAAACCACCGTTACTCTTGCACCTGCTTTATGCAATTCAAGTGCAGCATCAATACTAGAGTTTTTCCCTCCAATCACCACGACATCCGTATCAAAATAAGTGTGACCTTCTTTGRAATAATGGCTGACTTTTGGTAATTCTTCCCCTGGAATACCTAAAAGATTTGGGTGATCATAATATCCAGTTGCGATGACCACAACCTTTGCATGATAAACACCTTTTGAAGTATTCACTACGAAGAAATCCTGTTTTTTCTCAACTCGTTCTAC
>NZ_JBFUKT010000196.1:0-5869 GCF_056400705.1 Paenisporosarcina sp. P5_A11 | reverse complement strand
ATATTTGTTTTTCAAAAAAATATTAAATCAAAATATAAAAAAAGCAATTATATATAATGAATTATATAGTTTACGATTACATGAATCTTATAAATATTTATTTGATGAGAACGAGAATCTACATTCTTTGTTTATAAATGCAGATATCAACAATAATATACTTTCAAAATTACAAAATGATATTTTGAGAAAAGAGTTTAAGCTTTTTATATAAGTTGGTAGAACCCATTTAGCAGAATGTTAGGGAGACTTTTCTCAACTGTAGAGCACTTACTTGTGCAGTTTTTATACTATTTTTTACAATAACTAAATCTATGGATAAGATTTAGTTACTATTTTAAGTAATAGAAATTAATAGAGAGCACATCAATGTATAAATTTGATGTGCTTTTTTGAGTATATCGAGTTGTTAAATCCGTTTAAGATTTAAAAACCCCGGGCATCAGCGAATTGTTTTCGCAGATACCCGGGGTTTTAAATTTAGTAATTACATGTTTCAGTTCGTTCCATCAGTAATCTCAACAATGTTTTTATCATTAGCATTAACATTACCAGATTTCTTGATTGTCAAAGCTTGTCCTGCTTCCAAATTCGTAAATACGATTGGAGTGATAATAGATGGAGCGTTCTTTTCTACATAATCCAAATCTACTTCCATCAAGACCTGGCCTTGTTGTACAAGATCACCTTGTTCAATCTTCGAAGTAAATCCTTCACCTTTAAGCTTAACGGTATCAATCCCGATGTGAATAAGGATTTCTGTGCCGTTATCTGCTACGAGACCAATCGCATGTTTAGTTGGGAATAAAGTAACGACTTTACCGTTTACAGGTGAAACGACTTTTCCATCTGTAGGTTTGATCGCAAACCCGTCTCCAACCATTTTGCCCGAGAACACTTGGTCAGGAACGTCGGTAATTGGTAAGATTTCACCTGATAGTGGACTGCTGAACTCAAGTGTAGCCATCTTAATAGATGCATCTTCAGTTTCGTTTACCTGTTCAACAGTTTTCGGTACATTTTCTTTCGAACGTGGGGCTCTGCCATTCATAATATCCTGCATTTGCCCTCGTAGACTGTCTGAAACTGGTCCGAAAATAGCCTGGATGTTGTTGCCGACTTCCATAACACCAGAAGCTCCAAGCTTTTTCAATCTCTTTTTATCTACATTGTCTTTATCGTTTACACTGACACGTAGACGTGTGATACATGCATCAAGATTTGCAATGTTTTCTTTTCCACCCATTGCTTCAAGAATTTCATATGGAAGATCATCGATTACTTCATCATTTTCATCGTCAGCATCGTCAGCTTCACGACCCGGTGTCATCAAGTTGAACTTCTGGATGGCAAAACGGAAACCAAAGTAGTAAATGACCGCGAAGACTAGTCCTACAACGATTACCCAGAACCATTCAGTTCTACCTGGCATAACACCGAAGAGCAGGAAGTCGATTAGACCACCGGAGAAGGTCATTCCGATTTTAACGTCAAGCAAGTGCATCGTCATAAACGATAGTCCTGCGAAAACTGCATGGATACCGAATAATACTGGTGCTACAAACAAGAAAGAGAATTCAAGTGGTTCAGTAATACCCGTTAGGAATGAAGTAAGAGCACCAGACGCCATGATACCGCCGACAAGCTTCTTCTTCTCAGGACGAGCAGTGTGATAAATAGCAAGTGCCGCTGCAGGTAGACCGAACATCATGAACGGGAATTTACCTGTCATAAAGGTACCAGCAGTGAACTCTGTGCCGTCTTGCAATTGAGCAAAGAAAATACGTTGGTCGCCACGGAAAATCTCTCCTGCAGCATTTGTATACGTTCCAAATTCAAACCAGAATGGTGAATAGAAAATATGGTGCAACCCAAATGGGATTAACGAACGTTCAACTAACCCAAATACAAAAGCCGCTAGTGTACGGTTTGTTTCCAACATGAAATGTGATAAAGCATTCAAGCCATTTTGAGCGAATGGCCAAACCATAAACATCACGATACCAAGTAAAACCGCTGAGAAAGCGGTAACAATAGGAACAAAACGTTTCCCTGCAAAAAATCCAAGAAACTGCGGCAATTGAATATTGTAAAACTTATTGTAGAGAAAAGCGGCTAAAACACCGACGATAATACCGCCAAAGACACCCGTTTGAAGCGTGGGAGTTCCTAAGACAGTGGCATAAGCAGGGGATTCAGTTACCATCTCTGGCGTTATATTGCCAATTGCTTTCATGGTTACATTCATAATTAAGTACCCGATAATGGCTGCGAGACCCGCTACACCGTCACCACCAGCAAGTCCGATTGCCACCCCAACAGCAAACAGCAATGGTAAGTTATCAAATACAACTCCACCGGCTTGGGCCATAATGAACAATAACTTTTGAATCCAGTCAGCGCCCATGAATGGTACGGCTTCAATAAAAGAATCCTGTGCGAAGCTTGTACCAAATGCAAGCAGAATACCTGCTGCAGGCAAAAGGGCTACCGGAAGCATCAACGCTTTTCCGACCTTTTGCATAACGCCAAATAAATTAGTAGACTTAACAGATTTAGTAGACATGGAAATTCCTCCTTTTTAATTAGATAAAAGATGTAGTAAATAGATTCTTCTGATCAGCTGAAACAAGTAATGAACAATCCCAAAATAAAAAGGCATGAGTTGAAAAGATAAGGTTAAAAAAAGGGAGAAATTCCCCTCTGAAATAACCTGAAAATCTTTTCATACTCATGCCTGATCGAATCAGTAACACGTATGGTTGATTAGGATTTATTTATTAAGCGTTGGAGATGAATCGTCAAATATAGGACTTCAGCTTCATCTACAGGCTTATTCAATTGGTTTTGTATCACTTTTGTTAGCTTCCACGCAAGATTATAGCATATTGGGTATTCTTTTTTCAATAATTCTTCGAGCTTATTCTCTTCTCCAATAGCTTGACCTTGGTGAACCCTGTCAATTGCTCGGTGCAAATGCTGGATTAACCGATGATAATCCACATCATTTTTTTCTAGTTGAATTGAAAGATTTTCTTCGATAATTTCAACGAGTTTAGAAATCAGTAGATTGTGACGGTTAATGTCACGCAATGATTTATCTGTAACCGCACTATGGATATGAAGCGCAATAAAGCCAATTTCTCCGTCAGGGAACACGATATCCATCCGGTCTTCCACTTTTTTCACGACGCCTTTTGCGACTTGGTATTCTTTTGGATACAATGCCTCAATTTCATATAGAAATGGATTAGAGAATTGCATGTCTTTCTTTGCTCGGCTGATGGCGAAAGTAAGATGGTCGGTCAAGGCCACATGAATATGCTCATTCAATTCTTTGCCCATTTGTTCTTCAATAAATAGAAGCAGTTCATGAATAAAGACAATCAAGTTTTCTTCAATATGAGGAAGTAAGTTAACGTATTGCTCTTTTTCCTTTTCATCTTTTAACAAAAACGTTTTATCCGCTTTATCAAAAGAGATAAAATCTCCTTTTTGCTGGTTGAAGCCAAGTCCTTTTCCGATTAATACTACTTCTTTATATGTATCATGATGAGCAATGACCACATTATTATTCAGCACTTTTTCTATAGTCAATATCTCTTTCATTTCAGCCCCCATCCGCCGTCTGGTCTCTTTTTTCTGCCAGATTGACTTGCGCAAACGGACAATTTTTCTTCAGCACTTGATATGTTACCTTCATTATATTCAATAACGACTTTTAATCAAACTGGGAAGTAGTTGGAAAACTGAACCTTTCTGCTTTAGGTTCTATTATATAGGAAGACTCACAAGAGCAACTTTTCTATTTTTTTCATTTTGTTTCATGATACAACAGAAATCAAATTGTTAATTTTATTATGTTTTTGTGCATTCGTTGAGTTTAGAAATAGCTAAGCGTATACTTGCTAGATAAATTCTATTTACAATATTAGGAGGAAGCATTTTGGTAGTAAAACCTAAGGCTATTTTTTTAGACATGGACGGAACAATCCTAAACCATCATAACAAGGTAAGCATTCACACGAAAGAAATCATAGACGATCTGCGAAACAAAGGGATTTTCGTTTTTATTGCTACTGGGAGAAACGCTACGGAATTAAGAGAGATGCTGCCTGAAGGATTTGAGGTAGACGCGATTATCACAGCTAACGGCATGGCTGGATATATCGGAGAAGAAGTAGTGTTTGAACATTCACTATCACTTGAACTAGTGGAAACCATAATAGAGAAAGCACGGGATAACAAAGTATATTATGAACTTTTCCCATATGGCGAATCTCGAATGGTATTAAAGCAAGATAAAGATTATGTGGTAAATGAAATGAGACAGCCCAAACCCGAAAGTGTAGAAATCAATGAGTGGATTTCACGCCAAAAAGCGATTAAAGAAGAAATTGCCTGGACAGAAGCAATAACAGGAACTCATTTTTCAAAGTTCTATTTTTTCTCGAGAACCAAAGAGGAAATCAATAACTGGAAAATGGAACTTGAGCAGCTACAGAAAGAGATGGCATTCACAATGACACCTTCTTCTCCTCACAATGCAGAAGTCATGGTTGCAAATGTCAGCAAGGCATCAGGCATCGAACAGATGCTTGAGCGCTTTGGTTTAACAGGCYGTGAAACGTTAGCAATTGGCGACAGTGACAACGATCTGAAGATGTTCGAGTTTGTCACTCACGCGGTAGCTATGAAAAATGCACCGGATCACATTAAAGCAGCAGCGGATGACGTAACGGAATTTACTTGTGATGAAGATGGAGTTTATCATTACCTTAAAGCTAATGTGTTGGCTTTGAAAATTTAGTGGTATCTTTAGTTTGTAACGATGGGTAAGCTACATTCTAAAAAGCCCATGTATTTATTAATTAAGAAATGCTTTCTCTTGGGATTTTGAAAAACATCCTACAAGAAGAACCCTCAATCTATAATTTTGATTGAGGGTTCTTCTTTATTGATAATCATTTTTTCAMCAAAAAATCGAATCACGGTTCATACAGAAATTCTAATTCGTGACGCAGCAGGAGTCGTCAAAGTTAATTACAACAATCTTTTATCGAAGTTGTTCTAAACGAAATAGCTGATGTACATACTTTAAACTCTGAAATAATATTGCTTTGCCAAGTACTCCAGATGATGAAAAATGTGATAACTTGAATCGGCAAACAGGACTGCAAAACGGACAAGCTGGATTCCATCTATTTCTTTGTTAGTTGTAAATAATTTTATCCAATATACGGAATTTAATTTATACTAGAAGAGGATTGGAAAAGGATTCAATTTATTTTTTGAAGATTATTGAATCTGAACCTTATTGACTTTTGCAAGAGCTTAGGGGAATCAAGTATGACCAAGAGAGTGTAATTATGATGTCGTTTATTTAAGCATTTTGTTTAGAAGACAATAAATAGTAAAAAGAATAAAATGATATAATGTCAAAATTAAGGATGGGAAAATGTCTATAACTAAATTAAAAATTAATAATTGTAAATCAATAGAATTTGCGGAAATTATATTAAATGAGAATATAAATTGTTTTATTGGAACAAACAATGTTGGTAAATCTAACATTATGAAAGCTATAAACTTCTTTTATTTAAATCTTACGACAACTGTATATGATGATTCAATGTTTAGTAAAAGCAATCCTTATAATGATGAATTGGAAATATCTTTAGAATATGATTTGAGTGAATTAATTAAAAAAATGAAGATAAATACATACGGTGGATTGTTAGATCCTACTAACGAATTGTTTGGAAAAATAGAATATTATTCAAATAAATATTGTGAAAATAATAAAGTTATTTTATCAATGAAATATAATAAGAATAAAAATATTGAATGGAATATTAAGGACTATGAA
>NZ_JBFUKT010000195.1:0-5918 GCF_056400705.1 Paenisporosarcina sp. P5_A11 | reverse complement strand
TGGTATGGCTTCGACTATTGCCTTGAACTTTTCGAATAATTTCTTTCCTATTTTTGCGATTACCATATTAAGTGCCAGCAATTATCAGGTGGGATTAATTAGCTCCCTTCCTCCATTAATGGCCTTACTTATGACGATTCCAGCTGCCATCATGCTGAATCGAGCAGCTGAACACAAGAAGCTCGTGGCGACGTCTATTTTGTTGGCTCGTGTCATGTTCCTGCCTATAGTCGCACTTGTTTATTTACCTTCAGAATCTATGCAAGCTTGGGTTTTTCTGGTAATAGTCGCTCTGATGAGTGTACCCAATACAGTAGCGAACATGGGTTGGCAAACCCTCATCAGTGGAATGATTAGTGAATCTAGGCGTGGCGCATTTTTTAGTGACCGTAATCGCTTTTTAACAATGGTCGGGTTGGTTTCCACATTAATCATCGGGATTGTGATGAAGGATGCATCCGACAATGTCACCGCGTATCAAATATTATTTGCAATTGCATTTGGCTTTGGCCTTTTAGAAGTTTATTTATTGATGAAGCATGACGAAACCCCTGCTCATGCCGAGGGACCTGTTGTGAAGAAGAAGTTAATGGAATGGTCAATTTTCAAACACTCCGGCTATGTATCCTTTCTAATAGCTGCACTATTTTTCAATTTCGCTTGGCAAATGGCTTGGGGAATTTTTAATATTTACCATATACGAGTTGCTGGCGCGACGGTATTTTGGATTAGCATGTTTTCTGTTGGGAATATGTTAATGCAAATATTAACGTTCCCTCTTTGGAAAAAATGGGCTGAGCAAAGATCTAATGTTCGCGTCTTTGTTTGGGCTGCCATCGGTATGGCAAGCACTCCTTTTTTAACCGTCTTGTCGACGAACTTTTATTATTTAACATTCGTGCAAACGATATCCGGCTTTTTCTTATCAGGTGTCGTGTTACTTTCATTCAATTTATTACTTGAACAATCACCTGAAGCATCTCGAACTTACTGCATTACCACTTACAATGTCCTACTAGCGTTTATGGCTTTCCTGGCACCACAAATCGGTATTTGGTTGTTGAATTTATGGGGCGTTGAAATGGCTATGTATATTAGCTCCGGCTTGCGTTTACTCAGTGCTGCTGTATTTTTCGCAGTATATTTACGGTATGGCAGAGTGCCAAAAGCTTCGTTATAACCTTGATATGATTGCTCAATGATAAAACCGCCTCACAATCTGAGGCGGTTTTTTTGCATTCATCTTTCTTTTTCACATGGTTTCAATGTACGGTTAATTTTTTTAGTACGGTAAAATAATCCGAGTACAAAATTTTATTCGTTACTTGGTTGATTAAGTGTTTAATAAAGGCTCCCTCATCAAAATTCTCTTCATCCACTACGAATCTTCCTAATTCAATATGAACTTCTTCGTTCATACCAGATTCAATTTCTACGAGTTCCGAGAATATAAAGCCCCATCTTTTTTCTTCAAATAATGTTCCTTCTATTTGACTAATAGAGGAGGTCACCATTGAAGAAGGCACCGAGTAATTGTTTTTGATTCGAATCAGGGTTTCATCGTGGTTTGCTGAAAATACTATTTCTTCATATCCAATATCAAAATTCTTTTTAAACTCTACTTTATTCAATACGATCTCTCCTCCATAAACTTGATTGATAGTTCAAGTATGTATAAAGAAACTTGTATTTATACCTATTTGTAATAATAATGTCGTCCAAAGTAGTCTGGAAACCATCATTCTCGATTTAGTTGTAAAAATCACGAGTTTAGTTGTAATAGTAAAATTATGGAACCCTGTGTGGAGTGGCACCAACAGAAAAAGGGTTTGGGTAGCTTCCAAAAGCATTAATCCACGAAAAAAAGACAGGATGGCAGAATCTGCATCTTGTCTTTATTGATGAAACTTATATTTTCTTAACTTGAGGTGCTTAAGATTCCTTCGAATTATTTGGAGCTCTTAAGTTGTTCAAATGACGCTCTTGTTCTGCTAGGATTTCGTCGTCTTCCGCATTGTCGCGTGTCACTTTTTGTGTGAGGATAGCTCCGACTGCTACTAAAATCATCACCGCGATGTAATATCCCTTTTCGTTTAGTTGTAAATTATCCGCGTTGTAAAGACCGATTGAGAACATGACCACTCCTGCAAAGAACGTGAAATATGCGAGCACAGCAAATGCTACGGTATTGCGTCTTCTGTATTTCGTTGGAAACATAATGGAGTCCCCCTCTTTTCTCATTTTTCACTTCTTAATATATGATACGAATGAAACTTCTAGGTGCACTGTCATAAAATATGATAATTTTACGGTTTCTCTAATATCTTATTAAATCCAGCCATAAAAAAAGCAGATGACCGGCTTTAGGCCGATTCTTCTGCGGTATTAATTGTTATTTGAGACGCCGTTTTTATGAATGATTCGTAGATTAAAAAGTATTTCAATGACTTCAGGAAAAATTAAAGAAATGCAAACGAGTTGAATTTGTTAAACAACATGATCATATTGGTGTATTCCTTGATATTGATTGAGTAATACATCTAACTCTTGACTGCATGCAACAACCAAAGGATGGATCAAACCAAATTGTTTTGCTTTTTTGTACATTTCTCGTTTTTTGCTGTTTATTTTCTTCAATGTTACGTTTTCCTTGCCCACTGTTTGCACCTTCATTATTCCCTTCCCCCATACCCATATGATTTTAATTGCACATGTTTTAGACAGTGAAGCAACATGTTAAACACAGGGACCACCCTTACAGAGTTTTTCATATGAAAAGACTGTTTTTTGATTCAATATGAAACTACATTTTCTATAACTCAAAAATTTAGATGTTAAAATCTAAATGCATCACAAAATTTTCCAATAATTTTTATCGCAATTTTAATTACCATATATATTACATTTTCATTGTATAACACCATCACCAATAAATCAATATATGGTATGAACTTTATCTTTCGACACAATATGTTGTAATGTTAATTATTTTAAAGTATTTAACTGGAAAATTTAGTAAATAAGAACTATTCCTTAAGTCAATAATAATGTGCTCACTTTTTAGACCTTCAGACAAGTTTTCATTCGAGATATTTAGTTTGAATAACATTTCCACCATGATAGAAGTTATTCAATTTATGTTAAACATTCCTGATTATTCGTAAGTGGAAAAGATGCATATGAGAAAGCTTATTCACACAAAAAAGACATTCCCGAATAAGGAATGCCTTTACTATTTTTATTAAACTAATCGAGCGCCTCCATCGATATCGACAACAGATCCAGTTGTGAATACGTTTTTTTGCTAAATTAACGTAAGATTGCGCAATGCGTTTAACAAGGAGTTGCTCCGCGATTCCATTGAACATGCCTCGACGTTGGTCTTCTGGCTTACCAGCGTAAATCGGTGTATTTACAATACCAGGCAATACAACGTTTCCGCGCATTGGAGATAGCTCAATAGCAAGCCCGCGAACTAAACCATCCACTGCTGAGTTAATTGCTGCTAATGTAGATGCTCCTGGTGGTGACCGGTTTATCCCAGTAATAAAAAGTGAGATACATTCATTGGAAAGCTATTCTGCCAAAGTAATACTAATAGCAACCTGGGTGCAATTAAATAGGGTCCTTTGCATGGGTAATTGTATGGGTAAGCAACATTACACAAACACTAGAAACGATAGTTATGTATTCCAAACTGCCAATTCATTGTATAAATAAGCAGGAGGCTGAGTGTTATGCTCCCTCTCCCAATACGGATAGGAAAATGATGACCATTATATAAAAAAACCGGCACTGGCAAAATGGAAAAAATCCCACTAGCCAATCACCGGCTGTTCGCCTGCTTAAGAAGCAAGAACATAATATTAGTATAAAGTTAGCTTTCTTATTTGCCAATTCATCTAACGTTGTAATTGTATGTACCTTTATTCTTAGATTGTATAGAACAAAAGATGTATATAAAGATCCAGCCGCGTCAATCTCGAAATAAGATTTGTTCTTTTCCATAACTAACTTGCCTCTCTAATAAAGGTGCTCCGAGTTCCGATAAATCAATTCCCATGCATGATGAATGTAACAAATTAACCCATTCGTGTTTCTACTATTATATAATCGTAGGGCTTCTTCTATATTCCTTCTCGGTTGTGAAGGGCGACCCATGTGTTTACCTCTTGATTTTGCTCTTTCTCTACCTTCAGATGTTCGTTCAACGATTAGTCTATTAAAACCCTCATTTTCACGACTTCAATTTAGTCGCATAACCAACTGACATAATGTTGAATAAAAAAATCGTCCGATTGAACGGACGATTTTTTCTTATTGTGCTACTTCGTTGGCAATGTTTGATTCTGATAAGCCAACTTCTTTAAGTACCTTATTTAATTCAGCGTCAGCCACTTCAAATTTCGCACGTGCCTCATCTAATACAACTTCATCTTCAGCAGCTACTTTAATTTTGTCACTACTTTATTATTGATTTTTACAATAATTGTAGAGTTAGCTTCTGCAGTACCTTTAATTTGAACTTCTTTATTTTGGTGCTKTACGATCTAAAACTTTGACTTTTGTAGTAGCACTTTGAATWCCATTTTTATCTATAGCATATACAGATAACTCTGTACCTGCTTTTAGTTGTTTAATCTTGATACTAAATTTCCCATTAGAATCAGCTTTTCCTGTTGCAATAACAACACTACCGATTTTTACAGTGATCGTTGCATTTGCTACAGTCGTTCCTGAAAGCTTTGTATCATTGTCATCGATTGGATTAATAACTGGTCTATTTAGTGACCATTTTGCGTAAAGCGTTACATTACCTGTCACTTTATCTGTTGCAAAATTCCATGCTACTTGACCTGCAATATCACTGTCTGCAAGGAAGTGACTTGATTAACGAATATGAAAAGAGCCTACCATCTCGGTAGACTCATTTTGATTCAATCCATTTAGATATCCTCTTCATTCTTATTTGATTTGGTCAAATGTCAAGTTTGTGATTTGAATTTTGAAAACACATATGGAGAACTAGGGAAAGATTTTATTCATGTCCATCACCTTATTCCACTTCACAAAATACAACAGAGCTATATTGTAGATCCGATAGAAGAATCGATGAGAGCCTTGAAATGTATGTGGTAGTAAAATTTTGTGRACTATTAAGGGTTTTTTAATAATGCTCCTTTATTTTTTGTCTACAATGAAAAGCCAAGGGATTAACCCTTGACTTTTTCATTAGATTTAATGTTTTACAACCTTGAACGTTGCCGCTTGACTACTATTCCCTGCCTTATCCTTTGCAGTTACAGTAATTGTAGTTCCTTTTTTCTGTRCTTTTATCTTAACTGAGTAGTTCCCTTTTGAATCAGCAGTAGCTGCGCCAAGAGATTTACTTCCTACTTTCACATTAACAGTTGAGTTCGCTTCAGCTTTTCCTSTTACCTTTGTATCGTTATCATCTACTTTATTAACCGTTGGCTTGCTTGGTGCAACAACATCTGAAACAGTTACTGTCACACTTGTACTCACATTTCCAGCGCTATCTTTAGCTGAGATTACTAACTTTGTGCCTGCTTTTTGAACAGCTATTTTTGTTGAGAAAGCTCCTTTAGATGTTGCYTTTGCAGTTCCTAGTACTGTCTTACCACTTTTAACTGTAACCGTAGATCCAGRTTCTGCCTTTCCAGTTACTACTTTGTCGTTATTATCAATYTTATTTACAACTGGCTTGCTTGGTGCAACAACATCTGAAACAGTTACTGTCACACTTGTACTCACATTTCCAGCGCTATCTTTAGCTGWGATTACTAACTTTGTGCCTGCTTTTTGAACAGCTATTTTTGTTGAGAAAGCTCCTTTAGATGTTGCTTTTGCAGTTCCTAGTACTGTCTTACCACTTTTAACTGTAACCGTAGATCCAG
>NZ_JBFUKT010000194.1:0-6047 GCF_056400705.1 Paenisporosarcina sp. P5_A11 | reverse complement strand
ACGCTTGATTACGTTTTGGCTTGCGACCTTCAATAATAAAAGGGACATCTCCGATTGCTAGTTTTTCACTCGTACTGAAAAAAGTTTGATGTGTTGGGTATTTATAAATAGCTTCTACTACGTTCCCTTTTTCTATAATAACGGGTGAAAGACCAATATTCTGTAAAGATATGGCTGCAGCTAGCCCACAGGGACCTCCACCGACAATAATTGCATCTGCTTTTTTCAACATTCTACACATCCTCTATATAAAAAATCTCCTATTTAATGATAGGAGAATGGAAGAAACTATACAACTATTTGGCATATGTTTTTTCTTCGATCCATTGATTCCATTCACTCCAGTTAGTTCCACGGTAGCGTCTTTTCCCAAGCTCGAATCGTGCCTGGCAAAATTCCAACCACTGTTGAGACAGCCTTCATATTATGTTTACCTTGATTGTCTATTTCGTTTTGCATGCCATATTCCTCCAAGAGACAAACATTTGCTCTTGTCTCAGTATTGGAAAAATAGTAGCACTTGTAAACGTTGTGTATGTTTCATCTAACACTTGTAGAACTTCTGTGTTTTATTGATAAGATATGACACTCTGCAGGTGCACCTAATCGCAAAGGTACTAATGTTGTACCAAATCCATTGCTTATTAACGTAAATTTATCATGACTATTTATTAATGCACCTTTTTGATAATAACCCCATTTTCCTAAACGGATTTGACCACCATGTGTGTGACCAGCCAATAATATATCTGAATGGAAATAATCCCTAACTTCATCAAAGACAAATGGAGTGTGGGAAACGAATATAACTATATCGTTGTCAGGAACTTTCTGAAAACTTTTTTCAATATCTGCACGCCCTGATGATACATCTTCAAGTCCAATTAACCAAACCGGCTGTTCCGTGTTTTTTATACAAATCGCTTCGTTTTCGAGTATTATTCCACCAACGTTTTGGATATATCTTCGAATATGATGAGCTCCCACTTCACGATCATTATTTCCCCAAACATAATAAATCGGCCCTATTTTAGCTAGTGCTTTTATATTTTGTTCTATTCTTTGTAATGGAACGCCTCTTTCAGCTAAATCTCCACCGATAATTACTGCATGTATTTCAGTATCCACTTTTTTTAGTAAGCGATTTGTTATTTTTCGGCGGTGGATATCAGAAATAAAGAATAAGGTTAAAGGCCTTTCACCACGATACTTTACTAACTCAATGTCTTGATGGCGCACATTAATTTCAAATGCTTTCTTCATCATAAGGAGGGGCAATAGTAGAACTACACCTATAATACTTGCCAAGTAGTGCATTTCTTCACCTCTTTATCAAAAATAAAAAGAGGAGGGTTACCCCGCCCCTTTCTTTTAATTATTCTATGCATTAATCTTCTTGGATTGCTAGTACTCGGAAACCAGATTTATCAAGTTCCTTTAAAAACTTTTGAACATTGTCACGTTTTTCGATTTTCAAAACGATACGTCGTAATAATTTATCTGTTTCGTCGAATGTAACAAGTGAAATGACGGATTCATGAAACTTTTGGATTATGTCTCCTACACGAGCAATTCGACCTTCTGTTTCTACTGATGTAAACGAAATTCGGACACCTGGTTTATCCATTCCAAATGCGCCTCTGAATTGTTCCATTGTATCGTAACGTGTTACTAAACCTAAAAATTTATTTTCTTCAACCACTGCAATAATCGGAAAGTCATTAAGTTGAACTAATGAATTTTCAAAAACGTCATCTATTGATAAGTAATTATCTTCTCTCGTTACAACATCTAGTAAAGATGTTGTCGCTAGGAATTCATCTTTATTTAAGCCACTATAATAAAACGCTCTGTAAGCAATGTAGCGATTCAAAATCCCTTTATAAATACCATTTTCTAATACTGGAAGTGCATCAATTTTATTTTTCTCTAATACTTCCAGAGCCGTTTGCACTGACTCAGTTGTTTGAATCGAAATACACTTTTCTTTAGGAATCATTACACTTTTTGCAAACATACTGTCACCTCATTCTTTCTGTAATAGTAATCTATTCAATATAGTTCCCTCTTAATCCTCTTTCCTAATCAAAACTTAAGGCAGTACTAATGTCTGTCCGGTTGAAATTTCGTTTGAAGATAAGCCGTTTGCTGCTTTAATATCTTCCACTGCGTCAGGAGATTTATAATAGTTCATAGCTATACGATAGAGTGTCTCACCCGGTTGTACAACATGTGTTTTCCCACTAGAAGGTTCAGGAACTACTGGTTGTTCTTCAGGTTGTTCTTTTTGCGGTTCTTCTACAACAGGTTCCTCTACGGGTTCTTCCTCTGCCGGTTTCTCTTCTGCAACTGGTTGTTCTACAGGTTCAGAAGATTCTTCAGAAGTTTCGCTATCATTGTTTTCTTCAGGTGCTTCTGTGTCTGTATTTTCACTAGCTGTATTAGATGATGAATCTTCATCATTTTGTTCATATTGAAGTTCGCTATTGTCGTAAACTGCTGTTTCATTTGCATTTGGCTCATAAAAAGCAAATACGTAAATTAAGAATGATACCGGAATTAAAATAAAGAAAAAGAACAATATTGGTAATAATATATTACGTTTCTTTTTCGTTTTCTTGGGAGTCGACGTGTTGGTATGTCTTGAAGATCGTGTCTTTGGCTTCTGCTCGTCACCATTTATTTGAATCGGTTTTCGATATTCTTCAATTTTATTTTGATAATCATCTTTGTTCATTGTAGTAAACTCCTATTCTACGTATCGTCTTTGTTTATTATGACGAAAATTAGCGAAAAAGTAAAACAAACATCTAATCTATCATGTGGAATAAAGACGATAATCGATTTTCCCATGATTGCAATGTTAAATAGGATGAGTTTGCTTTCGAAGATTCAACTATTACGTCTAACTCCATTCCGCATTTCGAACAGCAATTGCGTGGTTTCGAATTTATTGCCTGGCCAAAGAACTGTACAATTTTTTCGCGGATACAAGTAGAGTTCAATAAAATATCCTTGATTTGATGAATTTGTTGTATTTTTTGGAGTCTCAGTTGGTGTAAAATCTTGACTGTCTCTTCCATCGTTTTTCTAGATAACCAATAGGATAGGATTCGGACATGTGTTTCTGACAGTAAGCTTTGAGACACTAATTGAGTAGGCTGTATGCCGTTCCTTGTTGCCTCCATAAATACGTTTACATGTGCTTCGTCAGGAAAATCGTTCGTCGCAACGAAAATGGAAAGGTCTTCATCATCCTTTGTATAAAACAAGGTAGCTAGAGAATCAGCACCATCTCTTCCTGCACGTMCAATTTCTTGAGAATAATTGGCGACAGAAGATGGAAAATGATCATGTATAACTTGACGCACATCATTTTTATGGACTCCCATTCCAAATGCATTCGTTGCACAAACCCAATCAATTTCATTATTTAAAAACTGTTGTTGAACAAACATTCGATCAACCTGTTCCATCCCAGCATGATAAGATGCAATCCGTATGCCTTTAGTGATTAATTTCTGAGCGTAGTTATCCGCTTTCTTCCTTGATTGAGTATAGAGAATACCGGGTCCAGTAAAATTATCAATTTGTTTTGCTATTTTATCAAATTTTTCCTCTCGAGAATCTACTTCTATAGCTGCATAACGAATATTTGGTCGATCAAGTGATTGAATGTGTTGTGTTGGTTTCTTCATATTCAAATGTGTATGTATATCATCCATAACTTGTTTTGTCGCTGTGGCAGTTAAAGCTAAAACGGGAGGTCGATCCATATTGTCGCCTAACCATTCGCCTAAACGTAAATAGTCCGGTCTAAAATCGTACCCCCACTGTGAAATACAGTGAGCTTCATCAGCTACAATTAGTGAAATTGGAATTGACTTCAATTTTTCTTTCACTTTCTCTTGTGTGACCATCTCAGGCGATAAAAAAATAAATTTATATTGTTCAAGTTTGTTCAAAAGCGTTTGTTTTTCAGATTGTGTCAAAAACGAGTTAAAGGCTATCACTCTTTTTTCGCCCATTTTTTTTAATTGCTCTACTTGATCTTGCATGAGAGCTAGCAATGGTGAAATAATGACCACACTATGCGGCAAGATATATCCTGGAAGTTGGTAGCAAAGTGATTTTCCCATACCGGTCGGTAAAATTGCGACCACATCTTCCTGCTGTAAAATACTTTGAATGATTTCGAGTTGACCTGGTCTAAAAGAAGAATAGCCAAATTTTTCAAACAGTATTTTATGTAGATTGTTGGTCAATTGAATCACCTCCAATGGCTAATAAGAGTCGTAATTGAAAATATGAATAAGCTGGAAATGCCTCTTTTAATGTTCTTAATTTCTTGGTTTGTTGATTTTTTATTTGTTGAATGATGTGTTGAATGTCTTCACCCGGAAAAAACATGTGAATTGAAAATAACGGTTCGTTCATTGCCATTTCCACAAAATGATCTTCAATCGTACTTTTTTTCAATTGTCGGATTGACATTATTTGTTCAATTGAATGGCCTTGATTATACAAGTCTGCTGTTCTTTTTGCAGATTCAGTCAATGGAGTGGTTGTCTTGATACCTTCACTCATTCTAGGTAACAATATTAATTTAGTATTCAACGAAATTTCATCTAGTACAATATGTAAACATTCTTGAAAAAGAATTTCGAGGTCCATCTGATCTGTCTCCAACATATGTGACAGTTGTTGCCATGTTACTCCACTCACTTGGTAACCTGATAATCGATGACTTAATATAGTTAAATGAAGGTCAGTTAGAGTAGCAGATTGGAACGTAGTTTTTAACTCTTGGTAAAACTCCTCAATAAATCCCTCGTTTTTGTAAGACACCATTTTCAAAAAATGACGAACCCAATTATGAATTTTTTCGTCCTTTTGAATAGGAATAAACGCTAGGTCATTTGCTTTTACATGTGATAAGGTTTGAGTTACTAAAGATAGACGTTGAAAAAATATTCGTTCATTCCCTCGATACAACCAGCCATTCAAGTGAAAGGTTGGCATCTGATTCAGCACTTTTTCACCTAATTCCGTTATTTGAGGAATGGACAACTCATTTACTCGTATCCAACCTGATTCAATCATCTGGTGAATGATTTGATCGTAACTTTGTTTAGTAAGTCGAGGGAATAACGCGAAATATTTTGTCAGATGATAACTCTTTACATCCTGAATTGTTTGACCCGAACGTTTTCCTCTAATAAGATGATATGGAGCAGAAATAGTGCGTTCTTCATTTAATCGATTGACCATATGTAATATAATTTGTTGAAATAGCACTCTAGTTCCTCCAATTATTGAGTATTTAGGTTGAAAATTGAGGAAAACATGATTAGAATAAATACGAAAGCTTTTTCAAGCGAACGGAGATAAGGGAGAGGTTTAACATGGCGAAGTATACCATTGTAGATAAAGATACATGTATCGCTTGTGGCGCTTGTGGCGCTGCAGCACCAGATATTTATGATTATGATGATGAAGGTATTGCCTTTGTTATTTTAGATAATAACATGGGAACAACTGAAGTTCCAGACGAACTCGAAGAAGATATGCAAGACGCTTTCGAAGGCTGTCCAACGGATTCAATCAAAGTTGCTGACGAGTCATTTGACGGCGATGCATTAAAATACGAATAAAAAATGCTGCGAATTTAATTCGCAGTTTTTTTGTTCGATTTTTATTGATGTCTTTTCTAACTTGAGCACCAGTTAGTTCAGGAGGTAAATCAAATTCAAATCTAGGTACCGATGTTTAATCCTGAAMAAGTTTTTTCAATATCAGAATTTTATGTAAGTCTTTATTATTATTTTTTGTTTTTCTATATCCGTCTTGTAACGACTTATTATAGACTTTAAGGTCATCCGTGATAGTTAGTAAATGGTATTTTGCTTGATTATCTTCAAATACTTTTAAACTTGTATAGTCAATATCAGCATATTCTAATAAATCCTCGGTAAAAGCAAACCCAATTTTAATATCATTTTTATAAATTCGTGTTCATTTATATCAATCATTGTAAAGTCTAACTG
>NZ_JBFUKT010000193.1:0-6089 GCF_056400705.1 Paenisporosarcina sp. P5_A11 | reverse complement strand
CGCCTATATTTTGCAACATATTGTTCCCTCCTTAAATATTGTTTTTTATACCATTGGGATGAGTAAGACATATAGCATTTACTTATTAGTGGTTTTCCACTTTCTCTTTTTTCTCATTATCTAATGGTAAAGGATCCATACTTTGATCGTTCGCTGTTAAATCAATTCCATAGTCCTTAGCGAAAACCATATGGGTTTCTACAAGAACACCTTCCTTATTTTCATCTAAATTGAATACTCTTGCTCCACGAAGTCTATTTCTATCAGCACCTGAAAGACCATATGTACCGAAACCTGTGTTACCAGCATATCCAAGCAAAATTCCATAATAATTGCCCATATAGGTATTCACATGATCATGTCCGCAGAAAACTCCTTTAACGTCTTCTCTCTCTAACATGGCTGAAAACAAACCACCGTTAACCGGTCCCGGACATTCATCTTCGTTTCTTTCTCCTACTATATTATGCTTTACCACTGCAAGATCATGGTTTGCGGGTAATCTACTATCTACGCTTCCGTGCCACATAAAACGATGTTCCCATAGTGGGATATGAATGAACGCGAGTGAAGGTACTTTATAACCGTTCTGCTTCTCCAGTTTTTTGGATTGCTCATAATACCAGTTAACTTGATTAAATCTRAGCCAGTCCCAAGTAGGGTATCCTTTAAAATCTTGCCCAGCTATTGTTGCTGGAGCATATCTTCCACTATCAAGAAGCCAAATGTTGAACGCGGCTTTTTTGCCTTGTGATTGTCTAATGATGAGGTTCATGTTTCCTGTCCCAGTAAGGTCCTTTTCTCCAGGTTCGTTTACATTATATTTGAACTTCATATAGAACTTCAGCATATCATTCTCATCCATTCCGCTCTTGGATGAAGAGTCTTCATCATGATTTCCAAACGTAACTGCCCATTTAATCATTCTTTTTTCCATTGGTTGAGCTACATTATTTAGGGCTTGTTTCATCTCTAATTCCGTATCGCAGCCTCCTGAAATATTGTCACCGTTGAGTACAACAAAATCCGGCTTCYCTGAATCTAGAACTTTCTCCATCAGTTCAAGTGTCCTACGATCAATTCGTTCATCATCTTGAGTATCGTTAAATTGTACGACTTTAAACTTTCCATTTGAATTGAATTGAAGCTTAGCATCTTCCTTTTTTTCAGCCTGTACAGTGTTAGTAAATAAATCTCCTGGCAATCCAGTAGTCGCAAGTGTTAAAGCAAGTGTACTCATTCCACCTATTTTTAAAAAACTCCTTCTGTCTAACCCATTGTTTTGATTCTCATTAGTCATTAAAAAACCTCCAATTTTTTATACATACTTGATAGAGCTGATTAATCCCCGAAAAGGTAGTTTTCAAAAAGAGTAGATTGTAAAAAAACGATATATAGTAGATTTTTCGAAGTAACAGCC
This sequence comes from Paenisporosarcina sp. P5_A11, assembly GCF_056400705.1. Classification (NCBI taxonomy): domain Bacteria; kingdom Bacillati; phylum Bacillota; class Bacilli; order Caryophanales; family Caryophanaceae; genus Paenisporosarcina; species Paenisporosarcina sp. P5_A11. The sequence goes on along the minus strand of NZ_JBFUKT010000193.1, from coordinate 4,669 downwards.
ACTATATATGGTGTTGAAAATAACCGTTATTCCTTTTTGGGGATAAACCATAGAGATTAACAATAGAAAAGAGTAATAGTAAGGGAGAAAACTTTATGTAATGTCAATACAAACAATCATTACTTAAAATTGAGATGGAGCCAGTATCTCCGTTAGCTACATTTATATCGTAGTACAAAAATATTGATAGATTATTAATAACATGTTAAATGTAGGTAAATAAAGCATCCACATAGACAATCTGTAACTAATAAGCTAACTTAACAAAAAGARCGCCTTCTGCTACAAAATGCAGAAGGCGTTCTTTTCATTAATAACTCTCCGAATACTCTTGCCCTTACAATTTAACATGGGCAGAATGGCATGTATGCCTCGATATGTTGACTGCTTTACTGGATGGTCATTATATAGACTTTTCAAAAGATGAATGGGAAAGATTGTATAAGAAGTATATTGTCGCAGTCAGTGAGGTTTAAGAATAAAATAATTTATGAAGCGATAGAAGAGCTAAGAGAGAGTTAACCGTTTGAGGTATGAATGTTTATATAAACTCAACTTTCTTCTATTGTTCTTTTTACAGGTCTATTACTTGCCATCCCATTTTCAAAGGATTCAAACGAAAGTCTAAAGTTGTAGTGGTACTTGTGGCTGAAAAGTGACCCTTGTTTTCCTTCAAAATAATAGGGTCAAGCAGCTAGATTGCCTTTGACTCAAACTTTTCGCCCCTGTGTCAAAAACAAAAACGTTAATTTGAACTATCGAGAATGTTACAATTCCCATGATTTTCTCGGACATGGGACATATTTTTTACAAGTGTAGAAAAACGGAAAATAATTTTAAAATTCGTTTACATGAATATGACTTCAAAAGACAAACTAATACGAACCTAAATTAAGAAAGGATGATGTAACGTGGGCAGAGATGAACATAAATCTAAAAGTAATAACAAAAACACTTTACCTCAAACGCCAAAAAGCCTAAAAATACCACCAGGTCGTATAAAAGAAGAAACCGCTAGTGAATTTGCAGAAATAGGTTCCAAGGCGTTGAAAGTTCTAAACACATCCACTCATCAAAAAATTGCACCAGATCGTATTAGAGCAGAACTCGCTAGTGAATTTGCAGAAATAGGTACCAGATCGTTGAAAGGTAAAAACACATCCCTCCAATACACAACAAAGAAAGAGTAGCTTTGAGATAACGAAGTGGAAATAAATGATCTCAAAGATGTAAGTCAAAAAAAAATTAGCCCCCACCCTATATCCCCTATGTATTGGGTGGGTGCATTCTATAAAAGCACGCTTTTTTGCCCTGTCATCTCTTCAATCTCTTTTAAGAATCCAATAAAGTGATGTAATTCCTCAATGGTATGTTTTATCGAAAAGCTCTTTCCAAACGGTTTTGATTTATCTAAGAATGCCTGAACCTGGATTTCTCCTATTGCCACATCCCTCCTCTGATTTTAACTAACCAGTACCCCATCCTCCATGTAGTGTCATAGCTTCACTTGTTATACGAGATCTACGTCCCAACCAGCCTCAAACATGTTTCTACAAGGAGAGGGTGAACAGTTTGGGATCATTCTCCCACGCACTCGTACGTCCTACCTGGCTACCGATATACCAAATCCTATTATAAAAAGGTTAACCAGTAAAAACTGGTTAATCAAACACATAAAACCAATAAATCAAACTAAATTTCCCATTCCAACTTCATAAATAATTGGTTTTCCATTAACTCACCAGAAAGGCTCCCGTTCATTTTTTCCATTAAGCTTTTTGCAATCGGTAAACCTAGACCTGTACCTTTTCCAGTTCTAGCTCGGTCTGCTTTATAAAAACGGTCAAATATATGATGTAAATCTTGTTCATTTAACTGGTTAACCGAGTTACTAATTGTCAGTTGAACGGATGTATTACATTTTTCTAGCTGGATGGTTACATGACCGATTGAATGTCTAATCGCATTTACTACTAAATTTTCTATGACTCGCTTCACGGCAGATGGGTCGCCCATAATGAGGAAAACCATTCTCTTCGATCACTACAATGGAATACAAATGTTTGAAGTTGCATGATGAAATCATCATTGACAAAGTTCAAACCATAGCATATTGTATAAATATTACGAATATTAGCCCTAAAGAGGAGTTTGTTTTATGAGTGTGACAGTTCTTAACTAATCCGTTAATTTCATACGGTCTTGAATGAAGCAAAATACCAAGAAAGGCTTGGTTTATTTATTATGCGCTTTTCAAGAATTGTTAAGAACAAGCATCATAGCAAAGAAGAATGGATAACTCCAGCTATGACATGTATTTGTCATAGCTTTTTTGATGTATATAAGTTGTATTGAGTAAGAAATCTAAAATGGACTCAGTCTACAACCTTATTGCACAAATTAATGGGCTCCGTAAAACAATGTCATTCTTTCTAAGCCGTCATGAGTGTTTTCATGACGGCTTTTTTTATTCAAAAAAAGGAGGAAATAATAATGAATCAACAAACGATAGATGTTCTGGGTTATCAGGACATTTTAAAAGAAGTAGGCAGTTATGCAATAACCGATCGTGCAAAGTTAACAATCGAAGGATTACGTCCATCGACAAACAAAAAAAGTATTGAAAATGCATTAGGTGAAGTACATGAGGCACTCCAGATAATGAAAATAAGTTCGAGTGTTCCGTTGCATACTTTGAACGATATGGAGCAATACATTGAACAATCAAAGAAAGGTCTATACATTCGGCCTGATCAATTTACTCGGGTTTTTTCATTTTTAGATCATTGCAATAAATTGAAGCGGTTTATGAAAGATAAAAGGTTTGCAGCTCCAACTATAAGCTTATACGCTGAATCCATTGAAGACTTAAGTGAATTAGAGGCTGAAATTACGAGATGCTTGAGACATGGACAGGTAGACGATTACGCTTCAAAAGAACTACTATATACTCGAAGGCAGTTATCCTTACAACTTACGAAGATGAAAGACAGAGCTCAAATCATGGTGAAATCGAAATCGTTCACTCCTTATTTACAGGAGGGATTGGTTTCAGAGAGAAGTGGACGTTTTGTATTCGCAGTAAAGAAAGAATATCGAAACAAAATTAAAGGAACGATTATTGATTCTTCTGCTTCAGGAGCTACATTATTTATACATCCGAAAGCACTTGAAGAAATGCAGGAATCGATCGAAATCCTGAAAGTGTCAGAAGAGCATGAGGTTGAAAAAATATTATACGAACTTACAGAGAAATTCCTTTGCCATGAACATACGATTAAAATAGCGATGGACACCATGCATCACTATGATGTGATTTTTGCAAAAGCAAAGCACAGCCTTTATATTCGCGGGGAATGCCCATTATTAAATGAAGACTATGTACTTCATTTGAAGGGTGCGAGACACCCTATGTTGAAGGAAAATCCAGTTCCGCTTGCTCTACATTTTGGAGAAAGTGATCGAGCGCTTGTTATCACGGGGCCAAATACAGGGGGTAAAACGGTAACATTAAAAACAATCGGACTGTTAACAATGATGGCACAGACTGGATTGTATATTCCAGTTGAAAAAGGCAGTACACTGCACATTTTTCATCGAATATTTGTTGATATAGGTGATGGTCAGAGTATCGAGGAGAATTTGAGTACTTTTAGTTCACGACTTTTGAATATTATAGAGATATTAAAACAAACGGATAATCAGTCCCTTGTGTTACTAGATGAGCTGGGGTCTGGAACGGATCCCAGCGAAGGAATGGCATTAGCGATTGTCATCCTTGAACAACTCTTTGAAAAAGGTGCTACCCTATTTGCAACGACGCATTATAGTGAGATGAAGGAATTTGCCGACCAAAAAGAAGGTTTTGTGAATGGATCAATGGAATTTGATATCGAAACACTTCGACCTACCTATCGTCTACTGTTAGGGGAAAGTGGGAAAAGCCAGGCTTTTGATATTGCATTAAAGCTCGGTTTACACCCAAAATTGATTGAAAAAGCTTATCAAATTACGTATAAAAAGGAAATGCAAGTGTTAGATCAAGTAAATGAAACCAAATTGAAGGATCTTCATTATGTCCGACAAATAACAACAAATAAATATGCAAGAATCAACCCTTCGAAAAGACAACATATCGTTGATGACAAAGTCACCATATTCGAACAAGGAGATAATGTCACCATAACAGCTACAAATGAAACAGGAATTGTTTATAAAGGGCCAGACCATATTGGAAATTACATCGTGCAAGTAAAAGGTGAAAAGAAACCGTTCAATCATAAAAGATTAAAATTGCATATTAAAGCGAGTGAGTTGTATCCTGAAAATTACGATTTTGATATTATTTTTAAATCAGTTGAATATCGTAAGGTGAAGAGTCAGCTCGATCGAAAGCATGTAGAAGGGTTAAATTTGGAGGAAGAGTAATTATAGTGGCACTTTGTAATATTAAATTGGCCAATAATACTTATAGAAGACTGCCGGATTGTTTGGGGAGCTAATATAAGTTGTCTCAAAATGCTATTTACCCTCCAGTATTAGATTTACCTAACCTAAAAGTCATATTACTTGTTGAATTAACCTGCTTCTTTAATTCAATAAGAAAAAAATGCTTTACTCTTGCTTAAAGTAAAGCACCCGTTAGTTTAAGTGTAATGCTTTACAATTG
>NZ_JBFUKT010000192.1:0-6167 GCF_056400705.1 Paenisporosarcina sp. P5_A11 | reverse complement strand
GATGGCAGCTGGAATCGTCATAAGTAAGGCCATTAATGGAGGAAGGGAGCTAATTAATCCCACCTGATAATTGCTGGCACTTAATATGGTAATMGCAAAAATAGGAAAGAAATTATTCGAAAAGTTCAAGGCAATAGTCGAAGCCATACCATTGTAAATACTAATTTTTTCATTATATGGGCGCATATTATTCTCCACGTTAATTCATAATTTGGTGGTACGCTTTGAATTATATACTTATGGTAAAAGAAAACAAGTCCTTTGGGACACGAAATTTTATTTGAATCAACTATTTAAGGATACCAAGCAAATTCACATGCTACGTAAGAGAGGGGAAATTCGGGGGAAACCTTACTGACTTAAAGAAGAAATTGAAACATATCTCCATGATTTACCGATAAAAATCGGGCATTCTAACTAGACAAATAATTATGCTCAAGGCGGAAAGGTTGATTAAAAGAAAATAGCATACCCCTCAGCTAGTGAGGGGTATGCTATTAATCTAATCGATGTTATCTCAAACCATAAGCCTTAATAACTTCCTGAGAAATTTTGATTCCTTGGTCATCCCAAGCTGTTGCACGGAGGGAAACATATTTGTTTGTCTTAGGATTGTTAATCTTAGCTGTCCAACGATCATCCGCTGTACGCTCAAGTTTTACTTTCTTCCATGACTCTCCTTCATTAAAGGAAACCTCTAATGTAGCTCCCTCTAATTTACCGTAACCCGCTACATCATCAAGTTTTGCAACAGAAAGCTCGATCGCAGTGGATGGTGCAGCTAATGCATTGCCGTTCATATCTGTTTCAACTTTGTAGTCAAGAGAATAGAACGGAAGCAACGTGTGGTAATCCTCAGCTTTTCCAGACCAGAACGTCCATTCCGTATGAGTACTTAAAGATGTTGTCCAGCGATTCGGATCACGCTTTGCATCACTTACTAACCGGTATTGTGTTTTTTCTTCTGGGACTGGATTAAATAAATTTAAAGCCTGTCCTTTTCCTTCTCTAAGAAGGGTATCTCCTTGGAACAATTTAAGTGTTTGATTTTTCACGGAATCATCATAACCGATACCGCCTGTAGTGCCATTTCCTGAATCTGCCCAAGCAGGAATATTGAATTGTAAATAGTTCCCTTGGCGGTTAGGTGTCCAATAACCAACTCCCAAACGAGGACGAGCTACTGGTGAGAACCAGTCTTCTTGAAGCTTTTGACCTTTTTCATAGGTAACAGCAGGCTGGCGAACTTCCCAAGGACTGTCTAATACTTCTGCATGGTGATACCAGAGTGTATCTTTCACTGCTGAAACCCACTCTGTTCGAACAGATGGCAACTGTAATTTGTATAAAAACCCAACAGCTCCTCTTGTGTACGGACGCAGATCATAACGGAACTCTCCGCCAGGTGCTTCACGGTCTGATTTGTAACGGCTATCAATCTTGACTAGTTCATTGTTAGATGGTGCATATTTTAAATTCTTTGGAATCTGGTCTTGATGCACATCCATTAGATCATAGACATAAGGTGTATTTACTTCACCTTCAACAAACAATTTCAGGTCACCGGAACGTGCTGCTGTAATCACTTTATCGCCTTCACTTTTACTGATTCCAGCAACGGCAAGAGGAATATCTGTATAATCGGGATTTCCTGCAAACACACTGAATTCCTTATCTTCATTGTTTACGATGATCAACAGCTTTGCACCCGCTGCATGTGCCGCAACGGCCTGCTCAGAAGGCGTAACTTCCGTGTTGCGATCGACGACAACCGCTTTGCCTTTTGCTTTCAGACGCTCATAGTCAACTGGTGTTCCTTTTCCTGCATAAACGGTTGATAAGTTATATTTTCCATCAAGAAGTGTACTTCCAGCCAATGGAATATCATCCAACACTTTTCCTTTAAAATTGATCTCAAGGTAAGGTTTTATTAAACGCCAGCGAGTCAAAAATTCGAAGTCTCCTGTCTTAACTTCCTTTGTTGGGACAGCATACATTTTATCGATCCACACAGGCATTAAATAAATATGATTCATTGTTTTGCCATCAAGGGAACGGTAGTATTCCATGCGCTGATAGCTTGGTTCTGTATTTTTTGGCACTTCAACTGAAATTTCTTTTGCTTTTCGAGCATCAAGTTCCACGGTTTGAGGACCGTCTAGATTAATCTCTGGTGTACCAACCAATGCCACACCTTGGTGATCTGTTTCGGTATCTACTTCCATCATAGACATAGCTGAATAGGTTCCAGCGGGTAAACGAACTTCTGTTGTTCCGTTTACAGCAACAAATTCAGGATCCATGTTTTTGTTAACGAGTCCAACATACGTAAGGGTAGGGTTCCCGTTACGGTCTGTAGCGTTAAACGTTAACGGATACTTTTCCTCTTCCTTTACCATACCCATTGAAGTATGAGCCACTTGTTTGCCTTCGGCATCTGTTGCTGTTAGATGTCCTTCATAACGAGTGCCTAACTCTCCATGTTGTGGGTTCAAAGTGACCTTTACATCTTTTGTTCCATTAGCCGGAATGGTAATCTGGCTCTCAGAAACCGTTAACAAACCATTTGTTGCAGCATCACCTTTTGTATTCTTAAAGTCAGCATGCAAATCTAAGTTTACAGCGGAGTCACTGTCGTTTGTATACGTGACTGTTTTCTGTACAGGCTGAGCATTATCATGTGGCCATTTGAAAAATCCAAATGATAGGGAACCGGTTGCTCTCACTGTGCTGAATGCAGCTGCTGGTACATCCAATCGGCCCGATCCGATATGATAAGGCGAGTAATCTAACTTTTTAGACGTACTCATCAACGCTTCTTTTAGTTGAGTTCCATTCCACTCAGGGTTCTTCTGCAGAAGGATTGCAGCAGCACCCGCCACATGTGGAGTTGCCATGGATGTACCACTCATGCTTCTGTAAGATCCGCTTCCTGATGAAAGACCAGATCGAGCTGCAACGATGTCAACACCCGGTGCAGACAGGTCAGGTTTCAATCCCATGTCTCCATAACGAGGACCTTTGGAAGTGAAATAAGCGATGTTGTCTGACTTATCAACGGCACCGATTGTTAATGCTGCATCTGCAGTTCCGGGTGAACCGATGGCTCCTTCATAACCTGCGTTTCCGGCAGCAATAACAAATAGTGCACCTGTTTCTTCACTTAGTCTATTTACGGCTTGAGCCATCGGGTCTGTTCCGTCACTTGGCTCGCTGCTTCCCAAACTCATGCTTACAATCTTGGCGTTGTCTGCAGCCCATTCCATACCGTCAATAATCCAAGAATCCAAACCGCTTCCTTGATTGTTTAACACTTTACCTACAAGCAAACGTGCTTCAGGAGCAACACCTTTGTTCTTGCCTTCAGAGGCTGCACCTGTTCCCAGTACCGTTGAAGCAACGTGTGTGCCGTGTCCATGAGCATCATCTACCGTTTCTCCAGGTACAAAGCTTTTTGCCGCGTCTATTTGATTTGCAAGATCGGGATGATTAGGATCGATTCCTGTATCAAGTACCGCTACCTTAACCCCCTTACCTGTAAAACCAGAATCCCATGCAGTTGGGGCACCGATCTGAGGTACGCTTTTGTCTAATGTGGCTTCCACTTTGCCATCCAGCCAGATTTTTTCAATGCCCTGCTCAAATAAAGCCGTGTTTGATTTCGCTGTTGACGTTGATTCACCATCAGGTGTGATATCTTCCCAGAACGTATCCGCTTCATTTTTGGTAGCAGAGAGGGCAAMAGCGTTAATACTCTCTAACACACGAACTATTTTAGCTCCTTTTGGTTCAGCTTTTACTTGAACGGCTTTGCCTTTTTTTTCTGTATATTCTACGATAACGGGTAGAGACGAAAGCGTTTTGTCATCATAGCCATTTTCGATCAATTCCGTTACATTAAACAAATCCTTATCTAACTTATCAGCTGCGAGGTAAGGCATAGCTGACCCTGGAATAACATACGTATTTTCACCAATATTTAGAATCTGAGCACCTGCACCATTCCGATCAACAGGTTCCACATTAATTACGCTTTTACCGCCTTCAATCTTTTTAATGGTCACGACATCACCTGTAATAAGCGTGATCTTTTTTTCATCTGCGCCATTGATATTGTTTACAAAAGATGAGGTCTCAAGTGTCTTTTCAAGCGATGTTTTATCAATTGCTTTAACGTTATAAAAGGTTGAGGCAAGCATAACCGTAGATAAAGAGGTTGCTATTACCGTCTTCATGTTCATTTTTTTCAACATATTTCCTCCTAAAAAAGCTATTTATAAAATAAATGCATCTAGTATGATCTGTCTTGATGTAGGGAACTCACTGTTAAAACAAATACGGGAGTTAATAGTTTGCTAGTATGTGGAAAGAAAAAACCTCCTTTGGCCAATTAAAGATTCTGAACAGGAGTATGTTGTTCTAGTTGAAGGATCAGATGATATTTAGTAGGCATTGAATTTAGTAGGCATTGAATTTAATAGAATTGTATACCTCTTGATTTAAAGAGTCGATGGGGGTTATTTAAGAGGGTTTTAGAACTAATTATTTTATAAAACAGCTTTTATTTTTTAAAAAAGGTTGACGTTTATACCCCAGCTACTATAAAAGGATGTCGATGGTTTTTTTTACAGGACCTTTTGACTATATTATTTTCTTAAACCATTAAAATCATTTCGGTCAAAGGGCCCTACCAATAAAATGATGAAACATACGTTAAGTAAATTTCTAGATAAAAAGCCGATTACTCCTTAGCGTAGGAGTAATCGGCTCTTGTTTTAGCGGACTGTGAATCAGCAAAACGTGGTGTTTAACTATTCTATGTATGGGTCAGGTATCCAACTTTCTATCAGTAGTTCATTATCATTAATATCTTCATTCAAAATGATAATAACTTTTTTCACTTGTCATTTTATCGGATGCTAGTTGAAAGGCTTTTTCTTTCTGGTTCGATTTAACATAATACAAAAACAGTTTTTTTTCATAATGTAGTTTTACAAACTGATTTCCGTTGGCGATGAGAATGGGAATGGCTGTTTTCTCAATATACTCATATAGCTCCTTTTCATTTTGATAGATAGTATGAAGTTGGATTTCAAAATCCATTTGTCTAGGATCTTGATTTTGTTTTGTTAATTTTAATCCTTTTTTTGAAAGATCGATAAGCTCTTCTTCGGGAAGGAGCCTCCCTTTATAGCAGGCAGAAATATACCCATTAAGTGATGTTAGATAATGAGGTGTCTTTTCAGTTATTAGTTCCAATGCTTTTTCATACGACTGTTTAGCCTCGGAGTATCGTTTTCTTCTATAATATTCAAATGCTATATTGTGATAGATTTTAGACGCTCTATCAATACAGTTGACTGATTCACAGACTTTCAGCAACTTTTCGTATTGTTGTTTGGTTTCATCCATATCATAAGGTTCCGTGGAATTAAGCTGGACTAAAAGTAGGGTTTCTGTATCAATAATTCTTAAGATATTTAATGTGCTTTTGAAAAATTGTAACGCCTTTTGTCCATAAAAATAGGAAAAAATAGTTGATTGAATTGAATGGTAGGCTATTGCTAAATGATAATAGTATTCTAAGTTTGAATAATTGTTATCAATTTTTTTTAATGTTTCAATGCAAGACTTGTAATTACCTGTCAGAAACATGTAGATTCCGTCTATGTGGTTTAAGAAATTTTGTTCATCAGAATCAAGGTCACTGTACTGATTCCTCATCGTTTCTATGATTTTTTTTGTTTTAGGCTTTTCATTTACAAATAAATAATACCTTGCCAATATTAGATAGTATTGATTTTTAAAGTCAGCTAAAAATCTTAAAGATTCGTTTTCTATTTCTTCTTTAAGTTGATAGATTTCTTTTGAGTCGATCATAATCAATGCGTTCTTCCATTTGATCAGTTTTTCTTGTAGGGAAAAATAGCGAGAGCGTTCAATATTCATTGTTATCCCAAGTTTTTTTGCAAGTAAATCCGTAATTTCATGAGAAAACTCCGTAATCCCGCGTTCTATTTTGCTAAGATGTGTGACGGAACAAATTCCTTGAGCAAGTAGTCCTTGAGTTAGCCCTGACTCTTCGCGATAGAATTTTATTAATTTTCCTTCAATCATAATACACCCCAGATAAACGATTTTCTATTTATTATAGGGAAGTATATCTC
>NZ_JBFUKT010000191.1:0-6191 GCF_056400705.1 Paenisporosarcina sp. P5_A11 | reverse complement strand
GTTATTGGATTATATGGTACGAGCATTTTTTGAATGGAAGTATACACAATATCCAAAACAATCTATTTTAACTTTAACTGAAATGTTTTTAATTGTAATAGCAATAATAATCGTTATTGAATTTAAATTACTTGGTTCTTATTAAGCTGAAGGATGCTTTAGTTGTAGATCAGTGAGGTGCTTATCCAGCTCTTTTTCTTATACAACTAACGGGGCAGGTTAGTTGTATAAGGTATTTTCAGTTTTAGATATAATATTAGGAAAAACAAACTGATTTACAGGTGGGGAAAGAAATGAAAAATGGCTTAATCAGCGAACTTGAAAATCTTTATAATACAGAATTAATGAATGAATTCCCAAACGAAGATATTGAACATATTGAAAAAGATTTCGAGGATGTTTTCTCAGAAGTAGATTGGCTGGGGGCTGATTTTAATGAATCTTGTATGCTTATCGCAGGAAGTACCTCTTATGTGTTAGGTAATAAGAAAATCCCTAAGAATCAAAGGCAATTCCTATATAAAAACTTTTTTTCACTTTATCCTAAATATTCATTTTTAAAAGATTCTGTAAGTAATTATCCTCATTTTTATAAAGAACTTGTAAGTTTTGAAAAGGCACGAGAATTATTACTGGTTATTATTCAGAATAAATAAGTCTTGTTTTACTAACGGGTGCTTTAGTTTAACGAGGATATAAATTAGTAGGAGGATGTTGATTAATGAAAGATGTAAGAAACTTAATTTATACAAGGAAAATAGGTGTTATTGAATTAGATTTAAAGGCAGCAGAAGAAAAGCTAGGTGCAGTTTTCCCAGAGCAATATAAAGATCTTTTCAAGTTAGTTAATAATGCGGAAATAGGTGAATGGATACTTTATCCTATCAAAGACCACAGAAATCCTAAAAAGACTTGGGATGATATTGTTAGACAAAACACTGAAGTGAGAGAAGAAGATATATCGGAAGACCTTCTTGTCATCGGTGATAATGGTTCGGGAGATAAATTATGTTATAAAGTCAATAACGGGATAATGGGGAATGAAATTTATCTTTGGTGTCACGAAGATGCTGAACTTGAAGAATATGCCCCTAATTTGAAAGAATTTATTATTTTAATCTCAGAAGAAGAGACCGAAGATGATTTTGAAGACGAGTAAGTCTTTCTTCAACTAACGGGTGCTTTCGTATTATAAGGTTAACCAGTTTTTACTGGTTGACCTTTTTTTAATTGGATTTAATATATCAGTAGCCAGGGTAGGACGTACGGGTGCGTGGGACAGTGATCCCGTCAATTAAACTGTCCACCCCCTACTTGTAGAAACATGTTTGAGGCTGGTTGGGACGTAGATCTCGTATAACAAGCGAAGCTATGACACTACAAGAAGGATTAGGGGTACTGGTTAGTAAAAATCAGAGGAGGAGTAACAATGAGTCCAGTAGTTGGTCTGGATGTGGCAAAAGGAGAGAGCCAAGTTCAGGCATTCTTAGATAAATCAAAACCGTTTGGAAAGAGCTTTTCGATGAAGCTTACCAGAGAGGAATTACATCGCTTTATTGGATTTTTAAAAGAGATTGAAGAGATGACAGGGCAAATGCCTATGGTCATTCTAGAATCTACAGGCCATTACCATTCCCCTGTTATTCAATACTTGGATGAGCACAAGGTTTTATATATCTTGCTTAACCCTATTATTTCTTATCAGGCTAAGAAATCCAGTTTACGAAAGGTGAAAACGGACGCAATCGATGCGTACCAGTTGTGTGTGCTTTATTACAAAGAAGATTTTGAACCTCATAAAAACAGAGGACTTAAGCTTTTAGACCTTCGAAATCTTTCAAGACAACAGGAGATCGTTACGAATATGTATGTGGAAGCTAAACTTCAGTTCCATACTATTTTAGATCAAGTGTTTCCTGAATACCGGAAGGTATTTGGTGATCTATATTCAAAGGTTTCTTTATTAATGTTAGAGGAGTTTCCGACTTCGGAAGCCGTATTATCAGCTGGGGAAAGTAAACTAGCAGAGCGTGTTGGGGAGTTCTGTCCTAGTCGTTCTGGCCAATGGGCAAGAGAAAAGGCGGAAAAAATAATGGATTCCGCAACGCGAAATCCATTTCAAAAAGTCGTGTATCTAAGTCACTTAATCAATCTTCATATGTATATTAAGATGCTTTTTCAGTACCAAGGGCACCTTTCAATTTTAGAGAATCGTATCGTGACCTTGGCAAATGAACTAGAAGACTACGAGATTGTCCAATCGATTCCTGGAATAGGAGAAAAAATCGCTGCAACGATTATCTCTGAAATTGGTGAAATCGATCGGTTTAGTCATCCGAAAAAACTGGTTGCCTTTGCAGGAGTAGATCCCAGAGTTTACTCATCAGGAAAGTTCACTGCAACAACCAATCGTATTACCAAAAGAGGTTCAAGCAGATTACGTCATGCCCTGTATCTAGCAGTATTATGCGGAATAAGAAGTTCCAGGAACAAAAAGCTAAAAGAATTCTACGATAAGAAAAAATCAGAAGGAAAGCCTGCTAAAGTAGCAATTGTAGCCTGTATTAATAAACTGCTTCATTGGATATATGCGTTATTAAACAGAAAAGAATCTTTCCTTGATCTAGCTTAATTTACGGTATTAATTAAAAAAGAGAAAACCTTCCAAAAGGTTTTTGGAGGGCTGTTTGGCATGCTCAAAATAGTATAACATAGGGTTAATTAGAATTTTAGAGAAAAATATTGACATCCTATTAGCTGGTTTACTTCAATAAGGAGTGAAGCCTTTTTTCTTATTGAACTAACGGGGGAGGTTAGTTGAACAGCGTTGTTTAACTTGTGTTCAACAATCGGGCCAGTTTATTGAACAAGGATATTTTCTGTTTTTAGCGAATTAGAATTACAAACAAACTTATCAAGAATACAGGATATTGCAAAATAACAGGAACATAGGAGGTATGAGATTTGAAAATCCATAGAATAGATCATGTGGGTGTAATCGTAAATGATCTCTCTGCCGCTAAAGATTTTTTTCTCGATTTTGGCCTTGAGTTGCAAGGGGAATGGGAAATGGAAGGAGAGTTGATAAATCAGGTATTTGGGCTTAATGACGTTAAAGTAGCATGTGTAGGATTGGGGACGCCAGACGGTCAGGTATGGATAGAGCTAATCAAATTTTATAATCCGTCAGATGAAAGAGAAATTCAGCAACCTTTTGCAAATACCCTGGGTATCCGGCATATTGCATTTGCTGTTGAAGATATTGAAGCTGTTGTTGCCAAGTTGAAAAAGAAAGGTACGAAAATCTTTAGTGAGATACTACACTATGAAGAAAGTTATAAGTTATGCTACTGTAGTGGGCCAGAGGGAATTATTTTAGAGTTGGCGGAGCAAATCAAATAAATTATGGGTAATTAAGAGTTATCGGGCCAATAATTGATGAATTTTGACAGACCGCCAGTGAAATATGTAATCACGTCGATAAAGTTGTTCCGCAAGCGGGCGCGATTGTTATGTAAGCGTTTCTGTTCTTATTCAACTAACGGGTGCTTTAGTTGAACAACGCTAACAATATTTAGTGCAAACACCTAGCCTCTTGGTTGGGTGTTTTTGTGTTCGGTATTTACATTCATTATCTTTTTACATATCTCCCTTCAAGTAAATAGCAATCGTTTCAACATCACGTATAGCACTTGTATTAACAAATAAACAATCAAAATTGTGTGTCTGCCAATTCAAGTGTTAAAACGAAGTGTAAAGTAAGTGTTAGAGCCTAATTCATATGCGAATTTAGGCTCTTTTTGTATGTCTAATTTAGATTTTGTACCAGATTACTGAACGGGTTAACTTATTTTGGAAGGTCTTTTACTTTGTCAGTTTCTTCTATATAAACAATAAGGTAAATCAAAGTACAAAAATCGATCAATTTTATAATAAGGGTAATACCTACACATTATTGAAATGATGGTGGTTTGTTCACTTACGTCAAGTAGATTATCTATCTCTATACCTCGCTTGTGCAAATTTGCATTGCTTTTTTCGTTAATCTCACAAAATTTTCTTTCTAACAATAAAAGTAAACTCATTAAGAATATGGTAAAATAACGAAAAGATGTAGTGTCTAAGTTGAGGCTTTTGATCGTCAACTAACGGGGCAGTTTAGTAGAAGAACAGTGTTATAAAAAAGGGTGTTATTCAACTTGGGCAGGAAGAAAAACACTACTAAAATTGATGTATAATGAATTAAAACGATAGTTATAGCAGGTGAGAGTACAATGATGGAACTACTGGGTGCATTTTCAACAACAATTTTAGGCTTCATTTTATGTATAGCAGGTATTTTGTATATGAGAAAGGCTCAAAAAAAGGAACATTTACCGCATATTAAATACTATGGAATCCAGCTTGCACTCGGATTATTTGCCCTTTTAGCTCTCTCCGTGTTTTGGGATGCCCTAACGGGGATGCCTAAGGTATTAAAGGGAGATCACGACACAGTAACGGGTGCGTGTTCAGTTGAATATTGGAGCTCCACAAAAAATTCTTCTTTAGATATTCAGTTTTCAGAAAATGAATTTTTTAGTGTACCTCCAAATTATTGGGACAAAGGTTCATTAAAAAAGGCGTATTGCGAAGTTACCTATTATGAAGGTTCTGATTTTGGTGTACATTATAAAATTTACGATAAACAAAATGGCACATTACTACAGCAAGATTAGCCACTTTAAGTAAATATATAATGGCTTTCGACTAATTATTAGGCGTCCTGCGATTGGGACACCTTTTTACTAACGGGGCAGGTTAGTTGAAGAAACTTTTATAAAAGTTATTCGTAAAGATATGAAGAGGAATTAACATTACTTAGAGGTGATTTAGTTGTTGTGGGATAAACCCAAATGTACTATTTGTGATAAAGAGATTAAGGAAGACGACGTTGTTTTTGTGAAAATGCGTTATCCAAAGCGAAAAGGTTTTACTGAAATAAAAGCATATTTAAGCAACGAAGGTAAATTCATTTGTGAAGATTGTTTTAACAATAAATCCTACTAAATACTTTTTAACTAACGGGTGCTTTAGTTCAAAATCATGGGGTTGGTTAGACAACTCTTTTTTCTTCTTCAACTAACTGGGCAGTTTAGTTGACCAAGGAATGGTTTTCACTATTTGTTAATGTAGTGAAATAAATATAGATAGTTTTATCTTATGGAGGAT
Source organism: Paenisporosarcina sp. P5_A11 (assembly GCF_056400705.1). Taxonomy (NCBI): domain Bacteria; kingdom Bacillati; phylum Bacillota; class Bacilli; order Caryophanales; family Caryophanaceae; genus Paenisporosarcina; species Paenisporosarcina sp. P5_A11. The sequence goes on along the minus strand of NZ_JBFUKT010000191.1, from coordinate 980 downwards.
TTGTAATGAGAAATAATACAGAAGGTTACCTATGTAAATGCTGCGGAGAGTATCATGAGGAACTACCTATGAGTTACGGTAGTTCAGTACCCGACTATTTCTATGATGTACCAACTGATGAGCAAGAAAATCGAATCGAGATGAATGAAGATTTGTGTGTGATTGATGATGAATATTTATTTATTCGTGGGAGTATCGAAATTCCCATAATAAACAGTAGTAAACCATTTATATGGGATGTATGGGTTTCTTTAAGTGCAGCAAATTTTGATAAAACAAATGAGTATTGGGAAGTTGAAGGAAGAGAAAAACAAATAGATTCGATGTTTGGCTGGCTATCGACTTCCATTCCTGGTTATCCGGAAACAATAGAATTAAAAACGATGGTACATACTCGTTCAATAGGTGAACGCCCCTATATAGAATTAGAACCAACTAAACACCCTTTAGCCAAAGAGCAAATGGAAGGTATAACAATTGATAGGGTTAAGGAGATAGCTGAAAAATTATGTGAACGAGATGAACAAAAGTAAGCGATATCATTCAACTAACGGGTGCTTTAGTTAAAAATCATCGGCGATTTCGTAGCCCTTTTTCTTATTGAACTAACGGGGCAGGTTAGTTGAACAAGTTATAAATTGAATAGTTTAAAGTTATAGAGCATTTCTTTGTAATGGGAAATGCTTTTTGAAATTTTTTAAAAAATGAAGGATATTTCTATAACAATAATAATATAATAAAAGACAACAATATTTTATTGTAAAACGATAAAATATGTGTTAATGTCTAATTTACAATAAATAAGTGAGGTGCTTTTTATGAAACGGGGAACAACACTCTTTTTAAAGATAGCTGTTATTCTTATTGGAATTCCAGTTCTTGCTTTGTGCATATTTTTGGTGCCTGAGATAGGGAATTTTGCAGCAGAATTGTATCGAGATATTGCTTATATGAAATATCTCGTTTTAATCGTTTTGTAT
>NZ_JBFUKT010000190.1:0-6260 GCF_056400705.1 Paenisporosarcina sp. P5_A11 | reverse complement strand
CGATAATGTCGTAGCAGTAGCATCTGCGGCAGATTTGGAAGTACTGGACGCTATTAGCATGGCAATTGAACATGATATGGCAAGCTTTCGTTTGTACGATAAGGAACAAAAGTTAAAAGAAATGATGACTCAACATTTTCCGCACCTATTGAATCATCCTAAAATCTTCACACAACATGTTAAAGATGATCAACAAGCGGCAATAGCAGCCGTAAAGTCTGTTCATTTAAATGAAGCAAACGTTTTAATGAAAGGACATATTCCTACTGCTTTAATTTTAAAAGCTGTGTTGAATCCGGATTTCGGACTTCGAACAGGAAGCGTACTTTCCCATGTTGCTGCATTTGAAATCAATGGTTTTGAACGTTTGATTTTTGTCACAGATGCTGCAATGAATATTGCACCAGATTTAGCACAAAAAGCACAAATAATCCAAAATGCTGTAATGGTAGCACATTCAGTTGGTGTTGAAAATCCAATTGTAGCTCCACTCGCAGCGGTTGAAACCGTAAACCCATCGATGCAACCCACTCTTGACGCTGCTGCTCTAGTAGCTATGAATATAAGAGGACAAATAAAAGGCTGCGTGGTTGATGGACCAGTCGCGCTTGATAATGCTATTTCGGTTGAGGCTGCCCATCATAAAGGTTTAACAGGTCAACATGCAGGACAAGCCGATATTTTGCTTGTACCGAATATTGAAGCAGGCAATATTTTATATAAATCACTTGTTTACTTTGCGAGAGCAAAAGTAGGAGCGGTTATAGTAGGAGCGAAAGCGCCCATTGTCTTAACTTCACGATCAGATAGTGCAGAGAGTAAATTAAACTCATTAGCATTAGCAATTTGTTCGTCTAGTAACTGAAAGTACAACCAAAACCTAGGAGGAATTTATTATGGAAATTTTTAAATATATGGAGACTTATGATTACGAACAATTGGTATTTTGCCAAGATAAAACTTCAGGATTGAAAGCAATTATAGCGATTCACGATACAACATTAGGACCAGCTCTAGGCGGTACACGTATGTGGACTTACGCTTCAGAAGAAGATGCAATTGAAGACGCACTTCGTTTAGCAAAAGGAATGACTTACAAAAATGCAGCTGCTGGTTTAAACCTTGGTGGTGGTAAAGCAGTTATTATCGGCGATCCTCTAAAAGACAAAAACGAAGAAATGTTCCGTGCTTTCGGTCGCTTCATTCAAGGTTTAAACGGTCGTTACATTACTGCTGAAGACGTGGGTACTACAGTAGCTGATATGGATTTAATTCATGAAGAAACAAACTACGTGACAGGTATTTCACCTGCATTTGGTTCATCAGGTAACCCATCTCCAGTTACAGCATACGGCGTATACCGTGGTATGAAAGCTGCAGCAATGGAAGCATTCGGAAGTGATTCACTTGAAGGCAAACGCATTGCAGTTCAAGGTGTAGGTAACGTAGCTTATAACTTATGCCGTCATTTACATGAAGAAGGCGCAATTCTAATTGTTACTGATATTAATAAAGCAGCTGTTGACCGCGTGGTTGAAGAGTTCGGTGCTACTGCAGTTAATACAGATGAAATCTATTCACAAGAAGTTGATATTTTCGCTCCATGTGCTCTTGGTGCAATTATTAATGACCATACGATTCCACAATTAAAAGCAAAAGTTATCGCTGGCGCTGCAAATAACCAATTAAGAGAAACTACTCACGGTGATCAATTACATGAACTTGGTATCGTTTATGCACCTGACTATGTAATTAACGCTGGTGGAGTAATCAACGTTGCGGATGAGTTATATGGTTACAACCGTGAACGTGCAATGAAACGTGTAGAAACAGTTTATGACAACATTGCTAAAGTAATGGAAATTTCACGCACTCAAGGAATTCCGACATATTTAGCAGCTGACCGTTTGGCTGAAGAACGAATCGCTCGTGTTGGTAAATCACGTAGCCAATTCTTACAAAACGGCAAACATATTTTAAGCGGACGTTAATTTAGAAAATAGTGTATTGTATTAGCTGGATCCGGTTGTTGAAGGAACTCATCTGCAACATTTTTTAAAACTGAGATTCTAAAGCAATCGGATGAGCTAATATTTTGTTATTTTAAAATTTTGAAATTTTTGGGAGGAATCATTGTGCAAGAACATACATATCGCATTCTTGTCATCAACCCAGGTTCCACATCTACAAAAATTGGTGTTTTTGAAAACGATTTTTTATTGATGGAGAAAACAATCCGACACTCTTCTGAAGAGATTGGAAAGTATTCTTCTATCATTGATCAGTACGAATTTCGTAAGCAAACGATTTTAGAAGCATTGGATGAAGAAGGAATAAACATTTCGAAGTTGTCTGCTGTGTGTGGTAGAGGTGGACTCCTTCGTCCAATTGAAGGCGGAACTTATGCGGTAAATGACGCAATGTTAGTAGATTTAAAAAAAGGATACTCTGGTCAACACGCGTCTAACTTAGGTGGGATTTTAGCATTTGAAATTGCAACAGGTTTGAATATACCTTCTTACATTGTCGATCCAGTGGTCGTAGATGAGTTGGCTCCGATTGCACGCATTTCAGGATTTTCGTTAATTGAACGAAAATCAATTTTTCATGCATTAAATCAAAAAGCTGTTGCACGACGATATGCTAAAAAGTGCGGCAAAAACTATGAAGACATGCGACTGATAGTTACTCATATGGGTGGCGGTATTACAGTTGGCGTCCATCAAAATGGCCGAGTGATCGAAGTTAACAATGGGTTACACGGAGATGGACCATTTAGTCCAGAACGAGCAGGGACAGTTCCTGCCGGTGACTTAATTGATCTTTGTTTCTCTGGCGAATACTATCGACATGAGATCATGAAAAAATTAGTAGGGCAAGGTGGACTTGTCAGTTACCTTGGCACGAACGATGCCGTGGCTGTAGAAAAACGCATAGCAAAAGGCGACAAAGAAGCTGAACTTGTTTATGATGCTATGGCTTATCAAGTTGCACGAGAAATTGGTTCGGCAAGTACTGTGTTAGATGGTAAAATTGATGCCATCATATTAACAGGTGGATTAGCTTACGGAAAAGACTTTGTTGAGTCGATTTCAAAACGCATTAACTGGATTGCTGATGTTGTTGTGCAACCAGGTGAAAATGAATTACAAGCTTTATCAGAAGGTGCCATTCGCGTGCTAAATGGTGAAGAACAAGCAAAAGTGTACCCGAACCTAAAATAAAAGGAGGCCGAAAGTTATGGCTCAAAATTACGATATCGTTATTCTTGGAGGCGGGACTGGCGGATATGTAGCTGCAATCCGTGCGGCTCAGTTAGGACTAAAAACAGCAATCGTTGAAAAAGGAAACTTAGGTGGAACTTGTTTACATAAAGGTTGTATCCCAAGTAAAGCTTTACTTCGCAGTGCTGAAGTATATGCAACAACAAAAAATCATGCTGCAGACTTTGGTGTTAACACTGGAGAAGTAACATTAGATTTCTCACGTGTACAAGCACGTAAAGAAAGCATCGTTTCACAGCTTCATCAAGGAGTTCAAGGCTTGATGAAGAAAGGGAAAATCGATGTTTTTGAAGGTACTGGCCGAATGTTAGGACCGTCAATCTTCTCTCCATCTCCAGGTGGAACAGTTTCTGTTGAGATGAACAATGGTGAAGAAAATGAAATGCTTATTCCGAAAAACGTAATTATTGCGACAGGTTCACGTCCTCGTTCACTTCCAGGCTTAACAATCGATGGAACTCAGGTCATGACTTCTGATGAAGCACTTCTTATGACAGAGTTGCCAAAATCCATCCTAATCGTTGGTGGTGGTGTTATTGGGATTGAATGGGCTTCTATGTTAAATGATTTTGGTGTAGAAGTAACTGTAATTGAATATGCAGATCGTATTATTCCAACGGAAGATGCAGACGTTTCAAAAGAAATGCAAAAACTATTGTCGAAAAAAGGGATTACTTTTGCGACAAGTGCAAAAGTGCTATCTGAGACATTAGAAACTTCTGATGGGTCGGTAACAATTTCTGCAGAGTTAAAAGGTGAAACAAAAACGTTTACAGCTGAAAAGATGTTGGTTTCGGTGGGTCGTCAAGCGAACGTAGAAAATATTGGGATTGAAAATACGGATATCTTGGTTGATAAAGGATTTGTCCAAGTAAAAGATACGTTCCAAACGAAAGAATCTCACATTTACGCAATTGGGGATGTCATTGGAGGCTTACAACTTGCTCATGTTGCTTCTCATGAAGGGATTACAGCGGTTGAACATATTGCAGGTCAAAAGACACATGCGATTGATTACAACCTAGTATCTCGTTGTATTTATTCTAATCCAGAAGCGGCAAGTGTTGGGATTACGCAACAACAAGCTAAAGATCAAGGTTTCGATGTGAAAGTGGGTAAATTCTCATTTAAAGCAATCGGAAAAGCCCTTGTTTATGGCGAATCAGACGGCTTTGTGAAAATCATCGCTGATAAAAATACAAATGATATTCTTGGTGTACACATGATTGGACCTCATGTAACAGATATGATTTCTGAAGCAGGTCTAGCTATGGTACTTGATGCAACGCCTTGGGAAATTGCAAACACAATACACCCACATCCAACACTTTCTGAAGTGATGGGTGAAGCGGCTTTGGCTGTTGAAGGTAAAGCAATTCATATGTAACAATCACAGATTAAAAGGGGGATGTTCAGATGGCAAAAAATCGTCATGAAGAACTAGGGTTGTCTAACGATGACGTACTTAAAATTTTTGAAACGATGCTTATGGCACGTCGAGTGGATGAGCGTATGTGGTTATTGAACCGTGCAGGGAAAATTCCTTTCGTTATTTCATGTCAAGGCCAGGAAGCAACACAAGTAGGTGCGGCTTTCGCACTTGATAACACGAAAGATTATATCGCACCTTATTACCGTGATATGGGTGTAGTTTTACACTTCGGTATGACAGTTCGTGATTTGATGCTTTCTGCTTTTGCAAAAGCGGAAGATCCAAACTCAGGTGGACGTCAAATGCCTGGTCACTTTGGGCAAAAGAAAAATCGTATATTGACAGGTTCTTCTCCAGTAACAACACAACTTCCACACGCAGTTGGAGTGGCACTTGCGGGAAAAATTAAACAAAAAGATTTCATTACTTTCGTGACGCTAGGTGAAGGTTCATCTAACCAAGGTGACTTCCATGAAGGATTAAACTTTGCAGGTGTTCATAAATTACCATGTATTACTTTGGTGGAAAACAATAAGTATGCGATTTCTGTACCTTACGATAGACAGGTAGCTGCTAAAAACGTATCTGACCGTGCAATTGGCTACGGTATGCCTGGTTTCACAGTCGATGGAACAGATCCTTTAGAAGTTTATAAAGTGGTTAAAGAAGCTGCTGACCGTGCTCGTAACGGAGAAGGCCCAAGCTTAATCGAAGCGGTATCGCACCGATTGACGGCTCACTCATCTGATGATGACCAACGCCAATATCGTACTAAAGAGGATCTTGCAGAGGGACAAGCTGCTGATCCAATCGGCAAGTTCGCTGCTTATCTAACAGAATTGAACATTTTAACTGAAGAAATTGAAAAAGATTTGAATGACCGGATTATGAAAGAAGTTAACGAAGCAACAGATTATGCAGAAAATGCTCCATATGCTGCACCTGAAGATGCTTTGAAATACGTCTATGCTGAAAAAGACGGGGGGAACGCATAATGGCAGTTATGTCTTATATTGACGCGATTACACTTGCAATGAAAGAAGAGATGGAACGTGATGAAAACGTCTTTATCCTTGGTGAAGACGTAGGTCATAAAGGTGGCGTATTCAAAGCTACTCAAGGACTATACGATCAATTTGGTGGAGACCGCGTAATGGACACTCCGTTAGCAGAATCTGCTATTGCTGGTGTCGGAATTGGTGCAGCAATGTATGGAATGCGCCCGATTGCAGAAATGCAATTTGCTGATTTCATCATGCCAGCAGTTAACCAAATCATTTCTGAAGCTTCACGTATTCGTTACCGTTCAAATAATGACTGGTCTTGTCCAATCGTTTTCCGTGCACCTTTTGGTGGAGGAATTCATGGAGCACTTTATCATTCACAATCTGTGGAAGCAATTTTTGCTAACCAACCGGGATTAAAAATCGTGATTCCTTCAACACCTTACGATGCAAAAGGCTTATTAAAAGCTGCAATCCGTGATGATGATCCTGTAATGTTCTTTGAACACAAACGTGCATATCGTTTGATCAAAGGTGAAG
>NZ_JBFUKT010000189.1:0-6270 GCF_056400705.1 Paenisporosarcina sp. P5_A11 | reverse complement strand
AGCTGGAGGTTCCGGTACAAGACTTTATCCATTAACAAAAGCTGTATCTAAACAAATGCTTCCAGTATATGATAAGCCAATGATTTATTATCCATTGTCGGTCTTGATGCTTGCGGGCATTAGAGAAATATTAATCATCTCCACTCCAAGAGATATTATAGGTTTTAAAGAACTATTAGGTAATGGCAGCAATCTTGGCATGAAATTTGAGTATGTCGTTCAAGAAAAACCAAATGGCTTAGCCGAAGCTTTTATCCTAGGGGAAGAGTTTATCGGAGAATCTCCAGTAGCATTAGTACTAGGAGATAATATTTTTTACGGTTCAGATTTTGGGAATAAATTGCAAAGAGCTGCTTCATTAATAAGTGGTGGGACTATTTTTGGTTGTTATGTAAAGGATCCACGGGYATATGGAGTTGTTGAAGTCGACGAAAAGCGAAATGCAATTTCTGTAGAAGAAAAGCCTGAAAACCCCAAATCATCACTCGCAGTGCCAGGGTTATATTTCTTTGATAATGATGTCGTTGAAATAGCGAAAAATGTTCAAACATCTGAACGTGGTGAAAAGGAAATCACATCAGTTATTGATGATTATTTACAAAGAGGTAAGTTGAAAGTTGAGATTATGGGACGAGGTCTTGCATGGTTGGATACGGGTACTCATGAATCCTTGCTTGAGGCTTCAAATTTTGTTGAAGTAATTCAAAAAAGACAAGGATTGTATGTAGCTTGCATTGAAGAAATCGCATATAGAAGAGGTTATATTTCTAAGGAACAATTATTATTTCTTGCCCACCCATTAAAAACTGAATACAGTAAATACTTAGTGGATGTTGCCAATCAACCACAAGATAAATCTTTTACAACTATTTAGTTGTTATTAGTGAATACTTAGATTAAGAGGTGAAATGAGTGGAAAAGAAAAAAGTACTTGTTACAGGCGGAGCAGGTTTCATAGGCGGAAACTTTGTACAGTATATGGTTAACAAATATCCTCAGTATGATATATATAATTTAGATTTACTAACATATGCAGGTGATTTAACCAAACATCGTGAAATTTTACAAAAAGATAATTATCATTTTGTAAAAGCAGATATTGTAGAACGTGACGTAATAAATTCTTTATTTGAACAAGAAAAATTTGATTATGTAGTCCATTTTGCTGCTGAAAGTCATGTGGATCGTTCGATTACAAATCCCGGAATATTTGTTCAGACAAATGTAGTCGGAACACAGGTCTTGCTTGATGCATCCAAAAAAATAAATGTTTCAAAATTTGTACATGTTTCAACAGATGAAGTGTATGGAGAGCTTGATTTTAATCCTCTTACATTTTTCACTGAAGATACACCATTACAGCCAAATAGCCCGTATAGTGCGAGTAAAGCATCATCTGACTTATTAGTACGTGCTTATCATGAAACATACGGCTTACCTGTTAACATAACTCGGTGTTCGAATAATTATGGTCCATATCACTTTCCAGAGAAATTGATTCCATTAACGATTTCACGTGTTTTAAACGAACAAAAGGTACCTGTTTATGGTGATGGGAGAAATATTCGAGATTGGTTACATGTTTATGACCATTGTGCTGCCATTGATTTAGTGTTACATGAAGGTGTCGTTGGAGAAGTGTATAATGTAGGCGGACATAATGAACTAACTAATCTAGATGTCGTGAAAACAATTATTAGCGCTTTAGGAAAATCAGAGGAGTTAATAGAATTTGTAAAAGATCGCCTAGGTCATGATAAGCGTTACGCGATTGATCCAACAAAACTAGAACAACTAGGCTGGAAACCCACTTATACATTTGATTCTGGTATTGATCAAACTATTCAATGGTACATTAATAATAAAGAATGGTGGGAGCAAATAATCAATGGTGAATATAAGAATTATTTTGAAATGCAGTATAACAGATAAATATAAATATTTCCCCATCCCATCTTTAACCATATACAAAACATAGTGTAATTGAAGGTAGAAGGGAAGCAGGACATCAAGTGCCATCAGAAAAAGAGCCGAGTGAGGTGAAAAGGTAACTCGGCTTTTTATTTATCAGTTATAATGCTACAGTGTTGTCATCCAAGGTGTTATTGTATACTTATCTTTGGATTTAGTGTCGAATTATTTAAAATTCGCGTCCCAGGGTTGAAAACAATTCTACAGAATTCTGTCATTTTTCTACAATTCCAGTTTTGTAAGTTCTTTTGTCGGCGTGTCAAATTGAGAAACATTTGAGTCTGACCCAGGGACAGCACTCGAGAGAAGTTGTTGTATGAGAACATAGCAAAATGAAATTACAAAGTGGACGAAATTGCATCTTCGAGGATAGTCTGCAAAGAAAGAGACGATCAATGTGACCTGGTCACTTAGATCGTCTCTATCATTTTCTAGGCTTTAGTACAGCGGTTGCCTAAGTAAATCACGTACCGGTGCAAAAATATATTCGAATTATTCACTAGCGGTAAGCAATGGTTTTTACATAATTGATCCTGCATGAATTATCATTCCTGTAAATTGTCATAATTTAAGCGGTGTCGCCCATGACAATTTAATTGAAAATTTTTGATGAACAATTTTGAAGTGTATTAATTTTATGCTTTAAATGCAGTCGATTTTAATAGAAATTCTATTAATATTTAGCATGGGTGGCACCTTTTGTTGGAGACCGTCAGGTTGCCACTCAAAACTTTATAGAAAATCCAGCGGCGCCCGAAATTGTATTTTCGGACGCTTGTTTTATGTAAAGGGTCTCAGACTCTTTTTTCATTTCCCAAGACGGTTTTATCAATAGAATTAAAATTAAAGGAAATTTATTACATATATGGACGGAATAGGTTAAAATGAAGAGAGAGTTGTTTGTGTAAATGGCATGAAGGAGAGAAACGTTAAATGAAGATTAAAGTTCATATTATCATGAGGTTTAATGAGGATTCAATTGGAACAGCGACTTATTTACAACGAAGAAATGAAGTTGTTTATATTTGTGATAGTTACGTCAAAGGAGTACAAAAGCGCAATGATTTCACTTTTGTCGATCAACAATTTGTCGATTTGATCGATCACATGTAACCGTCAAGTAAGAATGAACAGTTTTCGTCAATTAGTTTTGAACAGTTTTCCTCAGTTAAGATTGAACACTTATTTCGGTAAACAAAGTTTTACGGTATTTCATTCTTAAGCTGTCATCCTCTTCACTAAAAGAGATTATTTCACTACGATGTAGGAGTCGATCTAGGATTGCTGTGGTGAAAGTGGGGTCTCCTAAGAATTTACCCCACTCATTCGGTCCTTTATTCGACGTAAGGATGAATGCCACATTGTCATATAGCTCGTAAATGAATTGGAAAAACAGACTTGCTTCTTTTGGATCGATTGTCATATACATGACATCATCGATAATGACTAAGTTAGAAGTAGTAATCCTCTTATACCGTGTGCGGGATTTACTAGTATATTCACGAGTTTTCAATACATATATCAGTTCTGCCATAGAGATGAATGCTACTTGGTACCCCTGATTAATGGCATGTATCCCTAAACCCACCGCAAGGTGGGTTTTTCCTGCACCTGGCGGTCCCATAAGAATGAGAGTGAAATTTTCCGTAACCCATTCTAACTCTTTAAGCAGTTTAAATTGACGTTCTCCTATAGCGTTTTGTTCTTTCAAGTCATATTCTTTAAGTGTTTTATGGTAAGGAAAATCAGCCCATTTCATATTACGGTCGATACTCTTTCTCTCTCGGCAATTCAATTCATGACTTAATAATTTATGAATAAATTCATGATAGGTCCAACTCTCTGCCTCTGCGTTTCGTAAAAGGGTAGGTAGTTCTTTTGCCGTTTCAGCTAGTCGAAGAGTTCGGCATTTTTCTTGAAGTCCATCAGCTGGATTTGTCATCGGTTTCTACCTCCAGTCAAAATATTGGCATAGTAGTCTTCCGACCGTTCCGCTGCTTGAAGATGCTCATATTTTGTTGGGAGAGTATGTATCTTCAGCCTAATATCTTCTTTTGCCTCCTTATGCAAGGAGAAGGCGATATCCCTGAAATCATTGGCACTGATCAGGTTCATTAATTTCACTTTTTCCAATGCCTCGTTAATATGAGCGGTATGAGTCTCGATAACAACTTTCAATACACGCAGTTGATCCAACTGATATCGACCATATTTTCTTCGTAATTCTTCGATAAACCATTCAATGAGTGCATGATTGTGGAATGCCTCAACTATTTGATGGGCAAGCAGTGCTGTTTTCGATTCTTTTAATTTCTTGTGTTTTGGATCCCTGATGGTTTGTCCTTTTTCAACGGAAATATGGTGTGCCGTCAGAATGGGACCGGTTGGCTTTAACCGGATTTGTAGTTGCCCATCTTTTGTAATCTCTAAATAGGCAAGGTTCTTAGACTTCGGATGATACGTTCCTGCAGGAACGGAATACCGATTTCCCTCGTATCGAAGAACGTTGTCCTTGGTGATATTTCTTGTTATACTTTCAGTAAGATGATTCTCGAAAGAGAAAGTTGAAGAGACTATTCGTAAGTGTTGCTTTTCCAGGGCGTGCACTTCGAAGGGTCTTTTTTTCGTATTGTGATGAATCTTATGGTTTCCCGTTCTTTCGAGCCAATCGAGTGTCGATTCGTTCCAAGTTGATAGATGGTCATATGTCCTATTTTTACTGAAGTTATATTTAACGAACTTAACGACTTGCTCAATCTTTCCTTTGGATTCCGGATCACTCTTGCGACAAAGGTAGATTTTAAATCCGCGTACTTTTCGGTATTTTTCAAACTCTGCAGTTAACATCAGATCTCCCGCATTTTCGCTGACGGACAAAATAGCGTCTTGGTCATAGACCATTTCAATCGGTATACCCCCAAAGTAATGAAAAGCATTTTCATGACAGCGCATCATGTCYTGCGTGCGAAAAGGCCTGTCCAACCATKCGACATACTTGAACCGGGAATGAGAGAGAACAAAGGCAATAAAGTACAATCGTTTATTCGTTTCCTCTGTCGTTTTCACTTTGTCTTGTCCAAAGTCCACCTGAACCTGATAGCCCATTGGTAGGTCTGGAACAGCTTCATAAATCCGCTGGTTACTGACCTTGGGAATTCGGTAAGTATCCCTCACTTCATTAACATAACTCCGCACAGTACTTTCAGCTACATTTTGCACATCGCATTTTTCCTGCAGCCAATCATAAACCTGAGCACCAGTTAGATCGGGATGTTGTTTCAACCACATAACAATGTAATCCCGGTAGGGATCTAATTTCCTTCCCCGCGCTTGAAGCGTTAAGATAAACGCCTCAAATTCCTCTGGAGACTTCCCAAGATACGATCGAACAGTATTCCGTGAGATAGATAGTTTGCGGGCAATCGCTGCTTCCTTAAATCCTTCTTCTTTTAACTTCCTGATTTGATAATAATCCATTTTCTTTTTCACTCCAGAATCCTCGCTTTCTATAAACTAGTTACTAGTATATAGAAGCTAAGTTTTTAGTGAAAACTGTTCAATCTTAATTGGTGAAATCTGTTCAATTTAGTTTAGCGTTTACAATTATTGATAGTTACAACAAAGGGTTTCTATCTGGTCTCCCTCTCCCTAGTCTTCAGTTATTAATTGGAATAATTATTTTGATTGCATTATCTTTACCTAGTCATCAAAAAGAAGATGAGTAAAATTTTTGACAAGATGCTCAAGCAGCAATTTTCCTTATTGAACTAACGGGGCAGTTTAGCAGAAGAACCGATTCATGATTATAAAAAACGTAGTTAGGTTTTAGCTTAGAAAGGAATTTTAAATGGAAAGTATTTTATTATTAATTTTCGGTGTAGGATTTATTGCTTTTGGGATTAGACACAATAAAAATATTCACAAAGAAGAAGGTTTTGGTCATAGTGGTTCAATTATTCTTGAATTTATTACAAGTTGGACAGATAAATTACCATATTGGTTTACAAAAACATTTTATTTATTGATTGGGCTTGGATGTCTGATTGGCAGTTATCTTACATATTTTTAAGGAGATTGTGAGGATTCTACTTAAACTAACGGAGCAGGTTAGTTGAATAAAGAGTAATTCATAAAGGCTATGGAAACGTATAGTAAAGTGCGAATTTCACATAACAAGTTTTGAAAGATAACGGATGCGTTTATTTAATTTGGAGAAAGTATGAGGAATGAAAATGGAGCAGATTAACTTGTTAAAGTCTAAGGGAATCATTGTTAAAGAATTGAAGAACAAAAGAGAAG
>NZ_JBFUKT010000188.1:0-6298 GCF_056400705.1 Paenisporosarcina sp. P5_A11 | reverse complement strand
CCATAGCAGCAGCTTCCATATAAAGCTGACCAGATTGAGAAAGATAAGCATCTTCATCAAAATATTTAGTTTGGAATAACTCTGATGTTCCTTCAGGAGCAGATCCTGTCAAAATTGGTGGGTCTACTTTGGCAAAACCATTATCATTGAAAAATTCATAAGTTGCACGAATTACTTCATTACGGATTTTCATAATGGCATGTTGTTTACGTGAACGTAACCATAAATGACGGTTGTCCATTAAAAATTCTGTACCGTGTTCTTTAGGCGTAATCGGGAAATCCACAGCTTCGTGAATGACTTCGATTTCTTTAACTTGGAGTTCGAAACCGAACGAAGAACGCTCGTCTTTTGTTACTTCTCCAATGATATACATTGATGTTTCTTGAGTTATTGTCTTTGCTTTTGCAAACAATTCTTCAGGTACATCAGCTTTAACAACGACTCCTTGAACAAATCCTGTACCGTCGCGTAGTTGTAGAAAAGCAATTTTTCCGCTAGAACGTTTGTTAGCTAACCATGCGCCTAATTTAACTGTTTCACCTAAATGTTTTGGCATGTCGTGAATCATAATTTTTTTCATAAGTTCCTCCAGAGATTACAGCAAATCTTCTTGCCATTTTGATTTTACATATGAGTCTATACGAGCTACTGCCGCTTCAAGTAAATCAAGCGATGTGGCATATGATAACCGAATTGTTGATGGTGCCCCAAATCCAGAACCCGGAATGACTGCAACATTTGCTTCTGTCAGTAATGCATTCACGAATGCATCTACAGTTTCAAATCCAGTCATGCGAGCTGCTTCTGATACATCCGGAAGTAAATAAAATGCTCCTTGTGGTTTTAATACTTTGAAACCAGGAATGGCAACCACTTTTGGATAAATAATTTCTAAACGTGATTCAAATGCAGCTCGCATCTCCTCCACCGTATCTTGAGGACCATTATATGCTTCAATGGCAGCATATTGAGAAGTGGTTACAGGATTAGATGTAGAGTGGCTTGCTAAGTCTGTCATTGCTTTAATTACTTCTTTGTTCCCAGCAGCATAACCGATACGCCAGCCAGTCATTGAATGAGATTTTGATACCCCGTTAATGACCAATGTACGTTCTTTTGCATCTTCAGAAGTTTGAGCAATTGATACATGTTTTGCATCACCATATATCAATTTTTCATAAATTTCATCTGAAATAATCCATATATTAGCCTCTTTACAGATTTCTGCGATTTCTCTTAATTCTTCTTCATTGTAAATCATACCAGAAGGATTACTTGGTGAATTTAAGATGATGGCACGTGTTTTATCTGTTATAGCAGCTTGAATCTGTTGTGGTGATACTTTATATTGTTGATCAGCTGTTCCTTCAATGTACACAGGAACACCACCAGCTAGTTTTACTTGTTCAGGATAACTCACCCAATATGGAATCGGAATGATAACTTCATCTTGTTCATTTAATAACACTTGGAACAAGGTATAGAGTACGTGTTTTGCACCAATTCCTATTAATATTTCAGATGGCTCATACGCTAATCCTTGATCACGTTGTAATTTGTCAATAATTGCTTTTTTTAAGGCAGGCAAGCCACCAGCAGGAGTGTATTTAGTATGACCCTCATTCATTGACCTAAGAGCTGCATCTAATATGTTTTGAGGTGTATTATAATCTGGTTCTCCTGCTCCTAGACCAATCACATCAATACCTTGTTGTTTTAACTCTTTCGCTTTTGCAGTAATGGCCAATGTTGTTGATGGTGTTAATGTGTGAACACGATTAGCTAATTGTGGTTTCATAAACAGTCGTCCCCTTTTACATATTCAAAATACGTTTCCACCATTTTCCGTTTTCGAACAATAAGTATACGTAATTTAATTTATCATTCTTATTCAAGAAAGTGATTTCCCAAACTGCATTGTCCTGTTCCCAACCAAGTTTAGTATGTAAGATTTCTTTTACTTTAAATTCGGTTTGCACAGCTTCAATTGCTTGTTTTTTTGAAATTCCATCTTTAAGAAGCACTTCTTCAATGGCAAGATCTTTACCGGTAATTGGGATAAAGACCGCTTTCCCATTTCCTTTTACATCATTACCACTGACGGTAACGTATGTATTTGACCCACTGTAAACTTCTGAGTCTGTTACTACCTTTAATTTCTTTTCACTTAATACTAGTTGTTCTGCTTTATCTTGTTCTTTTGAAAAAGGTTGACCTGCTTTCCAAATAACAAACAAGCTAATAACGAGGCTTAGCGAAAGAATAAATACAGTTATAAATATAATCCATCTTTTCATATATGCACCTTACGTTTTATAAATGGTGAAAACGGCTTTCTCTTGATTGTCTTTCTCTAGTGCAAGTCCGAACATTAAATCTCTATGTTTTAGTGTACGATTCAAGGCGTCTACAATTTTATACAAGTCTGACTGATAGTCAACCGTAACCGTTGATATTATTTCAATTTTGCTTTCCATTCTAAACCCCTTTTCAATTTTACTCATACTTTCTCATTATACCAATGTTCCAGGTCTAAGACCATATCTTCTAGAGAGACTTTCTTCACCGGGATATCGGGTAATGCACGAATAAATTCTTTGCCGTAGGACTTAGATTCGATTCGACGATCCAACACAATAAAGACCCCTCTATCCGTAGATGATCGTATTAAGCGTCCAAACCCTTGACGGAATCGAAGAATAGCTTCGGGCAATGCAAACGAAGTAAACGAATTGATTCCTTGTTTCGTTAACCGCTCTGCCTGCGTTTTAAAGACAGGTTCTTCGGGAGAAGAAAAGGGTAATCGCACCATGACAACAGCAGATAGTGCGTCCCCTGGCACATCGACACCTTCCCAGAAACTATTGGTTCCAAATAACACGGATTTGCGGAATCTTTGGAATGATTTTAAGAGTTTCATTCGACTACCAGATGTCATGCCTTGCGCAAATAACATATAGTCTTCTAGCAATGATGTATCCTGTATTAAATCCACTGTTTTTCTTAACATATCTTGTGAAGTAAACAATACAAAACATCGTCCTTCTGTTACCAGCACGGTTTGAATGACTGCATCCGCAACTGCTTCAATAAAGTCAGATTGTGATACATGTTGAATATCTGGCATGTCATCAACTATGAATAAATTTGCACCTTGGTAAAAATCACTTGAAGCAGAATACGTTTTAATTTGAACTTTTTCAGGAAGCCCTAATTGATTAACAATAAATCGGCTGTTCCCTGGAACCGACAAAGTACCGGATGTCCAAATAATACCCGCTTTCCCCCGCCATTCATCAAATATTTCATTCACAGCACGAGTAGAATCAATAGGTTTTTTAAACACATGCAAACTACCAGGAACACTTCTTCCATCTAACTCAACCCAGATAGAATGCTCCGAAGTGGAAGAAAGGAAAATATCAACCCATTCACCTGTTTTTATTTTCATTTCATTTAGCCAATATTGCCACTCAGCTACGATTAATTTTTCCGAGTGACTAGATTCTAATTGACTTGTTGAAATCTGATTGAGTAAGCTTTCAGCTAGTGTGAGCCATCTCTGTAAATAATGATAAACCTCGTTTAGTACATCGTAATTTAACTCTAGTTCTTCGAGTAATATGGTTTGTTTCGAATGCGATTTTGCTTTCTTTTTACGACTGACGTTTTGCACAAGCGATTGGACTGCCTCGTCAAAATTGTCACTACATTGTGTATACATCCGATCGAGTTCTTCAAATGTATTACTTACTTCGACACCTTGCCGTTCTAATACGCGTGCAAAAGAAGACGTTAATTGCTCTTGATCACGTGTCCCCAGTTGACCCAAAACATACTTCCACTGTGTAAAAGAAAAAATCCGTTCATCACGAGCATTCGCCGCTTGGACAAATTGATGAGCTTCATCGATAATGAATGACGTGATTTCATTGGTCAACAGTGGCTCTAATCGGTGTTTATCTGTGAACAACATCGCATGATTAGTAATTAGTAAATCTGCTTGTTGACTTTGAGCTAGTGCATACGAATGAAAATCATGAACGTTTATTTCAGATGATTTTATAGAGAATGCATTTTTTCTGACTTTGTCTAAGAAAAATTGACCACCACTTGAAACATTTAATTCACCGACATCACCAGTTTGTGTTCTCGTTAGCCACACCAGTATTTGACATATAGCAAATGTATCATCGTAAGATTCATCTTCCGCTCGGAGCAATTCTTCAAAACGATGTAAATCAAGATAGTGTCGTGCACCTTTTAAGATAGCTACATTTACTTTACTGTTGACGATTGCTTCTAATTTCGGCACTTCTACTTCAAACAACTGCTCCATTAAATGTGATGTATATGTACTAATTAAGACTTTCTTACCCTGTTGCTTTGCATGAAAATAACTCGGAATTAAATAACTCAGTGTCTTTCCTATACCTGTTGATGCTTCGATCGCTAATTCATTTTCCGCTTGAAAGGTTTGCCAAATGGCATCCATCATTTGAAATTGGCCTTCTCGTTCTTTAAAGTCTTCTAACCCTTCTGAAAACATCAATCKTTTTTGATTTTTGGTTTCAGGATAGTACGCAGATGACTCTACAGAATCCATTTGGTGTTGTTTTTTTCGTAGGGCAATACCCTTATAAATATCCAAATCATCTTGTTTTGACATAACTCGTTTCTTCTGAAGTGCTTCAAAAAATAATGAAGAAATATCGTATTTCAATTGGAAAGATCGTTTATGAATATGTTGTAATGTTTGAATCGGAAGTTTTTCAATTTCTTTCATACATTCAATAAATAATTCGGCCGTTGCATAAGCATCATCGTCTGCCCGATGTGCGTTTGTTAGCTCGATGCCGCGTTCCTGTGTAATATCTTGTAATTTATAACTAAAGGACGACGGAAATAGCAAGCGGGACAATTCAACCGTGTCCATTTTCTTACCTTTCCATAAAGGAAAGCCAATTCGCTTAAATTCAGCTTGAACAAAAGACAAATCAAAATTCGTATTATGAGCAACGAACACACAGTTTTCAAGCATGTCATAAATATCACCAGCAACTTCTTCAAATACGGGAGCATCTTTGACATCTTCATCAGAGATATTCGTTAAGTCCTGAATGAATAAAGGAATTTTCTTTCCAGGCTGTATGAAGGTTGAATAGGTTGATTGTATTTTCCAATCACGAACGAAGACAACTGCAAATTGGATCATTCGATCTCCTTTTGCAGGCGAATGACCAGTTGTTTCAATATCTACGATTGCATAAGTAAGACTTCGCATAAAATATCAGCTCACAATTTAGACTTCTAACAAAAAAATTGTATCACAAAACAGCTGTTTACGTGTAACTGAGAGGATACAAATACGTCAAACAAAAAAAGGGAGCTTCCGTGAAGTGAAATCATGGATTCGAATTACCGCCATTGGAATTTTAGTAATCTCTTTAACTGCTTGCAAAGCTGAACCGAAGTTAGCGTGGATGATGAATTTAAAGAGGGTGATGCTGCAGCAATTGAACTAACAACTCAAGTTGAAGGTGTATTTAAAGGATTTGAAGGGGAAAATCAGAAAAAGGTCCTGATCGATTATGAAGGTGAAATAAAAACTTATGAAATTGCTGAAGATGCCTCAGGAGATTTTGATAAAGTTAAAGAAAATGATAATATCGCGTTTTCCACAAAAATGGTAGACGGAAAAGAAATCATTGAAACATTGCGCATAAATTAAGGATGGTTATTTTGGATGACCTGGATGCTTAATGTTCAAAAAAATAAAGTGGGATGGACGAAAATACTTCTATCCCTCTTTTCAGATTGTCCTGTGACAAAGACGCTCTTGTATACTCTATGATTATTTCATCATCTCATTATAAATATAAATATTATAAACAACTGGAACAATTAAAGCTAAAGCGATACAAGTTGTTGCCACTATTTTAGATTGTTTAGTAATCCGTTCATCACCTTTACGTAAGTGTTCAAAAAATGTAAGTGTAAAGTAGAAGCATAAAACAATTAACTTTGTAGTTACTATTCCAATCCAATTTCCAGCCCCTAACAATCATCACCTATTGCGATAGAAATTGAGGAATGATGATAGAAACGTATATTAAGAAACTTACTGAAAACGGTTGGCGTGTAGTCTCAAAAGAAGAATTACAAAATACGAGAAATTAGTGACAAACCGTTCGAGACCTTGCTTTAAAAGATATTCAAGGTTCCGTTGCAGGTGACTTAATAAATAAAATATAAATAAGCCTTTCTTCGATAAAAATCGAGAAAAGCTCATTGC
>NZ_JBFUKT010000187.1:0-6303 GCF_056400705.1 Paenisporosarcina sp. P5_A11 | reverse complement strand
GAGTATATAGTCGTCTTGCTATTGCTGCATTTTCTGTTTGAACATCTAAGCTTAAACTCCGATTGGCAAATGAAAGCGCACCATTCATCCGAATAAGTGCTGATAATTCTGCTTTCGCGCAACAAGGGATTATGTCAGCTTGCGTCATTTCTTTTTTTGTTTCAGATGCAAATGACATAAAATTGTCCTCCTTTCAAACGAAAGCTAGATAGATGAATTCTTGATGGCACTTTCCCTATCTTCCGCGTATTGAACCAGCCATTTGGCAACTTTCATTGCATCATGGCGTATGGCTCCATCCTGAATGGTCGCAATATCTTTTTTGACCACAGTGATTCCTAATTGAGTTAAGCGAGATTCATCATAACTTACTGGTTTAGACTGTTCTTGTTCATACACTTTTTGAACCTCCAAAGGAACTTCATCCGTATTCAACAAAATGGTTTCAATAAATGGAGCTCCCATATGTAAAAAGAGTGCGCGAACATGATCAGCTGCAGAATAATTATGTGTTTCTCCGGCTTGTGTCATTAAATTGCAAATGTATATATTATGAGCTTTAGATTCGAGAATCGCTTTTTGAATACCTTGCACTAGTAAATTAGGCAAAATACTAGTATATAAACTTCCGGGACCAAATACGAGTAAATCAGCTTTTCGAATCGCTTTAATCGTATCTGGAAGTGGCTCTACATCATTAGGTGTTAAAAATACTCGATGAATACGCTGATTATATGTAGGAATTTTTGATTCTCCCGTAACTATTGTACCATCGTCGAGTTCTGCATGGAGAGTAATGGTTTGATTTGCAGCTGGCAATACAGTTCCATGAACATTTAAAACACGGCTCATTTCACGAATAGCATGTGAAAAGTCGCCGGTTATATCTGTCAAAGCTGTTAACATTAAGTTTCCTAAAGAATGGCCACCTAAGTCATCCGATTCGCTAAAACGATACTGAAACATTTCTTCAACTAATGGTTCCACATCTGACAATGCTGCCATTACTTTTCGAATATCACCCGGAGGCGGTATATCGTAATCATCTCGAAGTCGGCCTGAACTTCCTCCATCATCTGCGACGGTAACAATTGCAGTAATGTCGACAGGGAATTTTTTCAATCCTCGAAGTAACGTAGATAAACCCGTTCCCCCGCCGATTATTACGATTCGTTTCCGGCGTTTGGAACGTGCCATTCCATCAACCCTTTCTATGTTTAATATCCCGATGTGTTATCACTGTTTGATAATCTTGTTGGAACAATTTTGCGAAGTATTCCGTAAGTGTTACGGAGCGATGTTGTCCACCTGTACAACCAAATGCGATTACTAGTTGTCGTTTACCTTCTCGTTTATATTGGGGAATCATATAAACCAGTAAATCAGTTAATTTTTCATTCAACAACTTGGTTTCAGGCCATTTTAATACATAGTCTGATACATCTGATTCTAATCCTGTCTTGGGTCGTAACTCTTCTATATAATAAGGGTTTGGTAAAAATCGCACATCAAATACGAGGTCAGCATCAATTGGCATTCCATGTTTATAACCAAATGACATGATATTCAAAGTAAAGGTATAGTTGCCTTTTGCTGAAAATTCAGCTTGAATTTTCTCTCGAAGTTCTTTTGGTTTTAAAGAAGACGTGTTGTAAATAAATTGTGCTCTTCCTTTTAACTCAGATAACAACAAGCGTTCTCTTGCGATACCTTCTAATGGTAGCCCAGCAGGTGCAAGGGGGTGTGAACGACGTGTTTCTTTGTAGCGTCTAACCAAAGTTTCATCGTCTGCTTCTAAAAAGAGAATTTTCGGAGTCACCGCATTTTCCTTCTCCATATCATCCAGAGCGCCGATTAGCGAATCAAATAGATCTCCACCACGCATATCCATGACTGCAGCAATCCGGTTCATATCTTTCCCGGATTCTCTCATTAACTTTAAAAATGTCAACAACAAGGCTGGTGGCAAATTATCGATACAGAAAAACCCGAGATCCTCGAAACTTTGAATGGCTACTGTTTTACCTGCGCCAGACATGCCGGTAATAATGACAAATTCCGACTCTTGAGTTAGTCGTTGCAATTCCATTATTGTTTCTCTCCCTCGTTTGACACTTGAATATCTTCTTTAATTAATTCAAAGTCAGTGGTGTAAACAAAAGTGCCGTACTGAACTCCTTTGCCAGAAACAGCAAATTGTAAATTCGTGCGATCTCCCTCTGCCATTGGTAAATGAGCTAAATCTTCTACCGGATGCCATTCGAGGATTCCTTCGCTTGTGTGCTCAAATGGAATTCCTTCTAAATCATACGCAATAAAGGTAAATAACATCCATTCGCTTTCAACCTTCTCATCGTCACGTATGACCATCGTATATACACCTTTTAAATGAGGATTCACAGGTTTAGTATTCGTTTCCTCTTGAAACTCTCTAATAGCTGCAGTGTATATGGACTCGCCTGATTCCATTTTCCCACCTGGTGCGACATACCAATCTCTACGTGGTTTCCTTAATAAAAGTACTTGTTGATTTTTCAATATAATTAAGTTCGCTATACGTTGCATATTCGACACTCCAAATCCAAATAAACTCACTCATTCTATTATACAACTTTGATGGATACCATACCAAAAAGAATGCAATAAGATTAGACGAATGTGCTTCTATCGCTCGAGACCATTAAATATGGCACAGGAAAATGCGAGTTAATATAATAAGATTACATGCTTCGTAGCCATTGATTGCATCTCCTGATGAGGATAGGTTTCCAGGTCGCTCCTGACGCATTTCCTGCTGCACTAAGGTCTATAGAACAAAGAGGTTGTGACTTTGTCACTTCGCCCATCCCTTTTCTCAGATCATCCTGCGGCAGTTGTGCGTCCTTCACTCCCTTGCAACCAGAACTTGCTCAGTAATGATGATTTGGTTTACTAGAGAATTGATAGTTTCTTTATGTAGATATTCGGCCAAAGATACTATTTCGACCTCTTTCTACTTCTGTTATTTTACCTTCTCCTATCAAGTAGGAGCGTTAATGAAACAACTATCCAAAATAAAGAAAATGGGTAGCAGCCGAAATAGCATCTTCGGCTGCTTGGTTCTTTAAAGAAAAGTGTCGATTCATTAGTAAGCCAAAATATAGTAATAACTTGCTCGAAGGTTGTAGGGGAGCGACGAAAGTATCCAAGCCGCAAGATTATCTGTAGAAGTATGTGACTTCGTCACATTCCCCCTTACTTATTCATTAGGTAAAGGTGTAGCATCGTGCTTTCCAAAGCCCCCCGGAAACCTGAGTGAAAAACCGATTTCACTTGTATACATTAAAAAAGAGGCTGCCCATCGATTTTCATCGACGAACAGCCTGTCAAAAATGTTACTATAAAAAGGGGGTCAATTTACTTCCTTAAATATACACCTTAATTGTTGCAAGCGTATTACAGATGGATTAAAGAATGATTAAAAATTAAACTTTTTCGCTTAATTTTTCATGTAACTCTTCAATATAGTGTTGTGCTGCTTGAGCAGCAATACTACCATCACCTGTAGCAGTAACAATTTGTCGTAATGTTTTTTCTCTCACATCACCTGCAGCGAAAATACCAGGAATTTTAGTTTCCATTTGTTCATTTGTTAAAATATAGCCATTTTCATTTAAGATACCTAAATTTGCAAATGGCTTTGTTAATGGCAGCATTCCGATGTAAATAAATACTCCGTTCGCTTTAAATTCCTGTTCAGAATCATCCACTGTTGAAGCTAATGTTACGCTTCCAACTTTGCCATTTTCGTCATTAATCGATTTTACAGTATGATTCCAGATGAAATCGATTTTTTCATTTGCAAATGCACGATCTTGGAGGATTTTTTGTGCACGTAATTCTTCTCGACGGTGGACAATCGTCACTTTACTTGCAAAGCGAGTTAAATAAACGCCTTCTTCAACAGCCGAGTCTCCACCACCTACTACTACTAATTCTTTATTTCTAAAGAATGCTCCATCACAAACTGCACAATAACTTACTCCGCGTCCACCTAGTTCTGTTTCGCCGGGGATGCCCATTTTTTTATATTCTGCACCAGTAGTTAAAATAATCGTGCGTGCTTTGTATTCTTTTCCACCAGCTTTAATTGTTTTAAAAGCTTCACCATCAATAATTTCTTGTACATCTCCGTATGCATATTCAGCACCGAATTTTTTCGCATGGTCAAACATTTTGGTCGAAAGTTCTGGCCCTAAAATATGCTCGAAACCAGGGTAATTTTCAACTTCTTCAGTATTTGCCATTTGACCACCAGGAATTCCTCGTTCAATCATTAACGTCGATAAATTTCCACGTGATGTATATACAGCCGCCGTCATACCTGCAGGACCTGCCCCGATAATCACAACGTCATAAATTTTTTCTTCAGTCATTTTATAAACCTCCTAAACCCAATGTTCTGTAACAAATGTATAAGATTCATGTCGCTTATTCAACTTATTTGCTTACGTATCAGAGAATGGTAAAAACTGAATGAGTTCATTTATATACTTCGTTAAGGTTGTTGTTGTGATTCCATAGTTTTTTGCTAATGCTTTTTTCGTAATTCCTTGAGAACGAGAAGATTGGAACATATAATCAGCTGCAGCTGCTAAGGCATTCGGATTTTTAAAGACATACCCTTTATCTATTGCTCGTTCAATGAGAACGAACCACATCTGAAACAAAAATGATCCATCAATTGTTACGGGATGGTTTTTTACATACAATACATCTGTCGCATTAACTGCACGCATAAATGAAATTTCGTCTGGTTGTCTTGCTTCAAATTCATGTCCAAGAGAAAAAGCGAGTAACCATTTTTCCATTGTAGAATATGATTCAACATTTACCCATTCAGGATGAGCTATAATTTCTTGTTTATGAGCTGTCTTACCAAGTAAAAACAGACCAAACAAACGCTCACTTCGATAAGCGTTTTCAAGCTTCTCAACAATAAAATCTCGGTTATGTTCCATTCCATGCAGTGCTTCGCCTTCAACTTGACCAGCCCATGGTTCAAGACCTTGCTTATCTGGATCAATATTTATTAATTGTTTCCATGCAAAGCGTGCCTCTTTTTCATGGCCCGAAAAATACGCTGAATGTGATAACCAGAAATAAAATCCTGGGTCGCCCTCATATCCGCGTTTTTGTAGGGAACGTAACCATTTATAGGCATTATCGTAACGGCCGACTAAAGCAAATGTCGCACCCAGTTTATAACGATGTTCTAACATATATGGTTGAATCTTACTCAGTAAATTTAACAAGTAATTAAGTTCCGGCTCATTTTTTTCATAATAATGAACCACTGCTAAATTACACAAGGCATGTAAATTACCCGTGTTATCTTCAAGTACTTTGTGTAATAAGGCTTTTGATTGATCCACTTCGCCAATATAGAAATAAGCAAGCGCTAGGTTATTGTAAGCCGCCCAGAAGTCTGTATTTTCTTCTATTAATTTTTCCAACACTTCGATAGCTTGGTCAAAGTTACCTTGTTCCATCATACGTCTGGCTTTTTCTTGAATAATTAAAATTTCACTTCCAAAATTATCATCCTCAAATAACGGCCAGTCTTCTTGTTCAGAAAAATCAATGATTTCCATTGCTTCTTCAGCGTAAACACCACTAAAATCCAGTTCTACGTACTTTTTCGCAAATTTGCGAGCATCAGAAAGAAACCCTAGATGTGCATTGACTTCTGCTAAGAAAAAGATGATTTCCGTTTCATTCGGGTCAAGACTATGAGCACTTTGCAATAACTCGAGTGCATGGTCGTATTTTTCAACTTCCATTTCCACAATAGCGTATTGCATTAAAATAAGCGGATCGTCAGGACTCAATTCCGCTGCACGTCTTAAATATTTATGCGCTTTGTCAAATTGCTCTCGATTGAGAGCATGTAGCGCTTTTTGATAATAATATTCGCCTGTTGGTATAAACGAGACGATATTTTCTTTTATTAGTTGTTTTTGTTTTTTCTCCAATTAATGCCTCCGAAAAAATAAAAAGGAACACTAAGGTTCCTTTTCAGTATCTCTCTATTATATCACACAGACTTATGATTTACTCTCATGTCGTTTTTGTAACACTTCTAACACATCGTATAAATCCACTTTTTGTTCTTGAAGGAGTACTAATAAGTGATACAGTAGATCCGCAGCTTCCCATTGCAATTCTTCTGCGTCACGATTTTTCGCAGCAATTACAACTTCTGTTGCTTCTTCTCCTATTTTCTTACCGATTTTATCTACGCCCTTTTCAAAAAGATACGTC
>NZ_JBFUKT010000186.1:0-6414 GCF_056400705.1 Paenisporosarcina sp. P5_A11 | reverse complement strand
ACACTAGAATGGTCTTAGTACATACGTTTTGAAAGCATTAGCCAAGCATGGCTATAAAAGCTAGCTAATGTATGAATATATGAATAAAAACACTACCGCTATTCGGTAGTGTTTTTATTTGGCGCTATTTCCCAGGAAATGGTTCTCTCTTCAAGATCCGATAATCATTCTAGGACAGGTGTCGGTCTAGAGTGGCCAGCTCCGCTTTTCTTTAGTGCATTGCCTTTTTTTCGAAGCGAATTATATCTGCATCTGCACCTATGACGATTAAGACGTCATTAATAAGGATTTTCTCGTCTGCTTGTGGTGATACCAGAATTTCAGTTCCACGTTTAATGCCGACTATGTTTATTCCATATTTCGCTCGAATATCAAGATCAATTAATGTAGAACCCGCCAATATTTCATTCGCTTTTATCTCCATAATTGAGTGTTCATCCGACAGCTCTAAATAGTCAAGGACATTATTTGTCATAATGTTGTTGGCAATTCTAATGCCCATGTCTCGTTCTGGATGCACCACTTGGTCAGCACCTATTTTTCGTAACACTTTTTCATGATAATCATTTTGAGCTTTGACAGTGATCTTATTTACGCCTATTTCTTTTAACATTAATGTTGTTAAAATACTAGATTGTATGTCTTCACCAATCGCCACAATGACATGTTCAAAGTTTCGAATTCCTAGCGATTTTAATACTGATTCATCTGTTGTATCTGCTACGATTGCTTGTGTTGCAATAGACGCAAATTCATCTACACGGTCCGCAAATTTATCAATGGCCATGACGTCTGCACCTTGATCGATAAGCTCGCGAACAATACTTCCGCCGAAGCGACCTAACCCAATAACTACAAATTCTTTTTTCATCTTTCAACCTCCGTACGGTACGAATGGACATAGTGTATCACAACTTTGAAAGTCGCTCAAATTCAGTTTGCTATGTCTCCAAATTGGGACATAACCAACTGGTGGTAATGTCCTCTATCTTTCATTAACGAATCATGATTTCCACATTCAAGAACACTTCCATTCTCTAAAACAATAATCTGATTTGCTTCTCGAATTGTAGATAATCGGTGTGCAATCATAATTGCCGTTCTGTCCTTCAAAAGCGTACGTAATGCCTGTTGAATTTGAAGTTCGGTTTCCGTATCAATGGACGCTGTTGCCTCGTCTAAAATAATGATCCGTGGGTTTGCAAGGAGTGCACGTGCAAATGACAGCAACTGCCTTTCACCAACTGATAATATATTTCCTCGTTCTTCAACTTCAGTTTCATAGCCATTAGATAACCGCTCAATAAAGCGATTTGCTCCAACTGCTTGTGCTGCCTCTATTACTTCTTCATCTTTTGCATGAGGGTTACCAAAGCGAATATTGTCCATAATGGTTCCGGAGAAAATAAATGTTTCTTGCAAAACAATACTAATTTGTTCCCTCAAATCACTTAATGACAAATCGCGAATATCATTTCCATCCATTTTAACAACGCCGCTGGTCGGGTCATAAAAACGAGACACTAAGTTGGCAATTGTCGTTTTACCAGATCCTGTATGTCCTACAAGAGCCACCGTCTCTCCTGCTTTCATTTCAAGCGATATCCCTTTTAAAGCTAAGCGGTCTTTTTCATAACCAAATTGAACATCTTCAAATTTAACTTGACCTTGTAATTGACCAATTTTTATAGGATTCTTTTTGTCATTTACAAGTGGTTGCTCATCTAAGAACTCGAAGATACGTTCTGATGAAGCCATCCCCATTAATAATTGGTTATACACCATGCCCAGTCGAGAAATAGGTTCCCAGAACATCCCTAGGTAAAAAGCAAAAGCAACGAAAGCACCAAGATCTAATTGACCATTTTTAATCAAGTAGGCACCGTAAATAATCAATACTACGGAACCAATGGCATTGGTCATTTCAACAAACGGACGGAACATGGAGTTCTTTTTCGTTGCTACACGCCATGATTCAAAACTTTCTTCATTAATGCCGTTAAAGAAGGCCATATTTTCATTTTCTTGTGTAAACGATTGAGTAATACGCATTCCTTGAATACTTTCATTCAAATGAGAGTTAATTTTCGCTTGTTTCATACGTACATCTTGCCATGAACGACGAATGTTTTTGCGTAACGTCGTTGAAATAAAGAACATCATTGGCAAAATAACGAGAACTGCTAAGGCAAGTGGTGGACTAAGCGTAAATAAAATGATGAGGACACCCATCAGTAAAAGTATATCCATCAACAAGTTAATGACTCCATTAGTAAATAACTCTTGAAGCGAGTTAATATCGTTCATGATTCGAACGAGAATCGAACCCGCTGACCGTTGATCGAAAAATCTATGCGATAGCCATTGTACATGAGTAAATAAATGTTTCCTTAAATCGTAAATTACATTTTGACCAAGTTCATTCATCCATCGTATACGATATCGGTTGGCAATTGTATTAACCACATACAGCACCGCAATTGTTCCTACGAGAATCGAAAGCAATTCAACATCTTTCGTTTCTAATGCTCGATCTATGACATATACCCCTATTAATATGGGGATTAGTAGTCGAATAAGTGTGGTTATCGTTACTGCTATAAAAGCTTTCGGCAGTAATGAACGTGAATAAGGTTTTACATACGTAAATAAACGAGCGAGTTGAGACCAGTTAAATGGTGCATCAATTACATCATCCGTAGAGTAGCGGAATCTTTTTAATACACTGGGATTAATTTGTTTTGTCATGATGATTCCGCCTTTCTATGCATAAATATTTTCAAGCTGATCTTTGTATTGAATTTCATATATACGTTTGTAAAGACCTGTCTGATTAATTAACTGCTCATGTGTGCCTCGTTGAACGATTTTGCCATGTTCAAAGACAATTAACTCATCTGCATGTTTTACGGATGAGATTCGGTGAGCAATGATAAATGTTGTGCGGTCTTTCATGACTTCTTCAAGTGCTTGTTGAATATGAAGCTCTGTTTTCATATCAACTGCACTAGTTGCGTCATCCAAAATCAAAATGGCTGGGTTTTGACATAGCGCACGTGCAATCGCAATACGTTGTTTTTGCCCACCCGATAAGCCTAGTCCCCGCTCCCCAAGCATCGTGTCATATGCATCTGGCAATTCCATGATAAAATCATGTGCATTTGCGCGTTTAGCAGAGTCAATAATTTCTTCCATTGAAGCGTCTGGACGTCCATACGAAATATTAGCTTTAATTGAAGAAGAGAATAAAAATGACTCTTGTAAAACAAAGCCGATTTTTGAACGCAACGATGATAATGTATAATCCTCAACCGGAATGCCATCAATTTTGACATGCCCTTCAGTCGGTTCATAAAATCGTGTTAACAATTGAGTTAAACTTGTTTTACCTGAACCAGTGGCTCCAATTAAGCCGACCTGTCTGCCAGCTTTTACTACAAGATTTACATCCTTTAGTGCGACTTGGTCCTCTTCACGATATTGAAGTGTGACATTTTCAAAAGCGACATGTCCCTTCATACCTGAACCGTCCACAGCATTTTTCTTTGAATGAATGGGTTCTGGAGCTTCTAAAACTTCTAATAGTCGTTCTCCTGATGCTTTGGATTGAGAAAACAAGTTGACTGTAAAACCTAAGTTCATAATTGGGAAAATGATGTAGCCAAGTAAGCTGTAAAACGCGACAAGTGCTCCTACAGATAATTGGTTATTCATAACTAGGTAGCCACCATAACCGAATAAGAAGACTACGCTAATATTGCCGAGGAACTCCATAACTGGAAAGTATTTTGCCCAAATTTCCGTCGTAAACAAGTAACGATCTTTATAATCACCATTTGAGTCGTTAAATTTGTTAATTTGAAATGATTCTCGAGAAAGTGACTTGACAGTATGAATCCCGCTAATGTTTTCTTGAACATTTGTATTTAACTTACCAAATGATTTACGAATATCCCGAAATGCAGGATGTACTTTTTTATCAAAGCGGAACACGGCAACGATTAACAACGGCATTGCAGCCATTGAAACAAACGTCAAAGGTACAGAATAAGAAAACATGACGCATAATGATACAGACACAAGGAAAATTAATCGAAATAACTCAACGAATCCAAACGATAAGAAAAATCGAAATCCCTCAACATCTGCTGTTAAACGAGACATTAAATCCCCGGTTTTCGCATTATCGTAATAGCTGAATGGCAACCGTTGTAACTTCGCATATAACGCATTTCGCAATTCATATACTGAGCGAATACCGAACATATCACCGGTATATTGCCCTATATAGGTCGCTATTCCTTTAACAATCATAAGTGCCATAAAAATCCAAGCGAGTGACCATGCTAAATCATACTGCTGTTCCTTAATAACTCGGTCAATCGTTTGCTGTAAAATAATTGGATATGAAACTGTAATTAACAAGGTAATCAAAAGCATGAACAAAGACCAAAAGAATAGATGTTTATTTGGCCAGTAGTAATCCTTTAATTTTTTAAAAATTTCCAAACTGGTTCCCCCTAATTCAAAAGACATAGTATTAAATATAACGAATTCCGAAATAAAAGACTACCCCCTTTTGACTGATATTTTCATTAAATCTAAATTTTCTCTTAAGTTAGGAGTAATCATTAACGCGGACATAAAAAAAGCCCTAGCTCCGATGGGAAATGAGGGACATAAAACGTCCAAAAATTCCTCGGTGCCGGGCACTTTTATTTTTCATAACTGTTTTTAGGCGTTGCGCATTTCATCTAAAACTCGGTTTACACGTTTTTCTAGCATTTTCATTCCACTACCGCCTGCTTGGAAATGACGAAGTTGACCATCTTTATCAAATACGTAATAAGCTGGTACATATTGATTATCAAATGCGTCTGTTAATTTCATATCATTATCAACAAAAATTGGTTGAGTAATGTCATGTTGAGCAGCGACTTCTTTAATATCTGTTAAGTCCATGTCTTTTTCAGATCGTGGCATATGAACAGCAATAACATTTAATTCCTTTTTGTATTGGTCACGAAAAGCATTCACTTCTGGCATTGCTTCTTTACATAGGCCACAACTAACTGACCAAAAGTGAATTAGAGTTGGTTTGCTGCCGATTAATTGGTTATTTGAAACTTCTCCATTTAACCATGCAGTAGCGCCGGATAAGTCGGGCATGGGTGAGCGTAATTTCATCTTAATTCCTCCTAATTCATACAAATAAAAATTCCCCACTGCGTATCGTATGCGTGGGGAATCGTTGGTGTCTAATTAAAAAGCGTATTTAGAAAAACCCAAATAGCTAAGTAACCCCAAAGCTAATAAGAATTCGATGAACCTTTTTTATTAATGATTAAAGTGTTTTTTGACCTGGGCGCCAGTTTGCAGGACAAAGACCACCAGTTTGAAGGGCTTGTAATACACGTAGAGTTTCATCTACATCACGGCCAATATTATTATGGAACACTGTTTGATATTGCATTTCACCTTCAGGATTGATGATGAAAAGACCACGTAATGCAATTCCTTCTTCTTCAATTAACACGCCATATTCACGAGAAATCACGTGATTTGTGTCAGCAGCTAATGAATATTTAAGTTCGCCTAAACCGTTGTCTTGACGAGCTGTGTTAATCCAAGCTAAATGTGTGTGAATTGTATCAGTTGAAACGCCAATGATTTCAGCGTCTAAATCTTCGAACTCATCGTAGCGATCTGACATCGCGGTGATTTCAGTTGGGCATACAAAAGTGAAATCCATTGGATAAAAGAACAATACAGTCCATTTATCTTGTTTCATATTTTCTTCTAAGCTTACTTTCCCGAAAGACTTATCTGCTAGCACTGCGTCCATAGTAAAACGAGGTGCTTGTTTACCTACCATACGTTCTGTCATGTAAAAACCTCCAAGGAAAATTAATCTGCCAACGAATTGTATTCGCATTTAGCACAATTTCAAGAATAACAAATACCTTCTTGCAATGCAATTTATCGGCATTCATAAACATTCTTAATACAGTCTTTTCGTCCAATTCGTGTCGAATGTTTAGTATGTTCAGTATGCAAAAAATCATTCATCTAAAGAAAGACCTAAACTACCTTATTAGAAAGGTCGCTCAGGTCTCTTTAGGCAATATTCACATGTAGGGTCAGTACAATCTTCCTCTTTCCAAACGTTGCAAGGTTCGCAGTAACAAGTATCATATTTTTCATGATATGACAGCGGCTCAAAACAATCATTACAATAATCTCGAAGTTCTTCAATTGCAATGACACGTTCATTTATTAGTAAAAATGAGTTTTCTATTTGTTTTTGTCTAGATGTATGTTTGCGTTCTTTAGGATCTAAAAATAACATCATTGATTTCTCCACAACTGTCACTCCCTTCTTCATTTCATGGTAACATATATAAAGGTAGGAAC
>NZ_JBFUKT010000185.1:0-6419 GCF_056400705.1 Paenisporosarcina sp. P5_A11 | reverse complement strand
GTAATAGAAGGTCCGTAAAATGATTTGGTATTTTTACATACTCGATTCACGACCATTTCAGCCATTTTGCGGTAACCTGTTAATTTCCCACCAGCAATTGTCAAGAGCCCACTCGCTGATTCCCAGATTTCGTCTTTACGAGAAATCTCAGAGGGGTCTTTTCCTTCTTCAAAGATTAGCGGCCTTACGCCAGCCCATGTCGACTCAACTTGAAGTGGTGATAATTGGATACTAGGAAACATAAAACTTATCGCTTCTAATAAGTAAGCTACATCTTCACTTGTAGCAATCGGATTTTTTGGATCTTCGCCATAAAAAGTGTCCGTCGTTCCAACATACGTCTTACCATTTCGTGGTATTGCAAATACCATTCGACCATCTGGAGTATCAAAATAGACAGCTTGTTTAAGTGGGAAAATAGTTTGATCAACAACCACATGGACTCCTTTTGTCATTCGAAGCTGTTTGCCATTTTCAATTGAATCTTTGATTCTAACATCGTCTACCCAGGGACCCGTTGCATTCACGATATTTTTTGCATGAATAGTCGCATGTTGTCCAGAGAGCTGATCCACTACTTTAGCTCCATTTATTTTACCTTGATTATAGACAAAGGATTCTGCCTTCACATAGTTTACGCAAATCGCATCTTTTTCAGCCGCTTTTTTTATGACTTCTATCGTTAAACGTGCATCGTCTGTACGGTATTCCACGTAGTAACCTGCACCACGAAGTCCTTCTGTTTTTAATAGTGGCTCTTTTCTTTCGGTTTCCTCAGTAGATAACATTTGACGGCGTTCGTCCCGTTTGACTCCTGCTAAAAAATCATACACACGAAGACCAACTGACGTTGAAATCGGTCCAAATGTGCCTCCTTTATGAAACGGTAATAGSATCCATTCCGGCTCTGTTACATGAACAGCATTTTCATAAACAATTTCACGTTCTTTTCCTACTTCAGCTACCATTTTCACTTCAAATTGTTTCAAATAGCGCAGTCCACCATGTACGAGCTTTGTTGAACGACTTGAAGTACCCGCTGCAAAGTCTTGCATTTCAACTAAAGCAACAGACAACCCACGTGTAACGGCATCAAGAGCAATACCCGCTCCAGTTATTCCACCACCAATGACAAGTAAGTCAAATTCGAAAGTATTCAGGGTCTGGATGTTAGTAGAGCGTCCAATTGCTGATAGCATCAAGTATCTCTCCTTTATTTAAACAGTCGTGTTGCTGCTACTGCTTTTTGCCAACCACTGTAGAGTTCTTTTATTTTCTCTTTATCCATTTTAGGTGAATAGGTTTTTTTACTGCTACGCATTTTTTTGATGTCTTCTAAATCAGACCAAAAACCTGTTGCAAGACCAGCTAAATAGGCCGCGCCAAGTGCCGTAGATTCGTTTAATTTAGCTAACTCAACTTCTAGTTCAAGTAAATCACTTTGGAATTGCATAAGAAACTCATTGTTCACCGCTCCACCATCAACACGAAGTATCTCAACTTTCATCTCTGCGTCTTGCTCCATCGTATCTAACACATCTTTTGTTTGATAAGCGAGAGATTCAAGTGTGGCTCGAATAAAATGTTCTTTTGAAGTTCCACGTGTTAATCCAAAAATAGCACCTCTGGCATCTGAATCCCAGTAAGGTGTTCCTAGACCAACAAAAGCAGGCACCACATATACGCCTTCTGTAGAATTAACTTTTTTGGCATATGACTCACTGTCCGAAGCGTTTTTCACCATTCGGAGTCCGTCTCTTAGCCATTGAATCGCCGAGCCGGCTACAAAAACACTACCTTCCAATGCATACGTCACTTTACCATCGATTCCCCATGCAATTGTTGTCAATAAACCATTAGCAGAGGTAACTGCTGTTTCTCCAGTATTCAATAACATAAAGCACCCAGTGCCGTAAGTATTTTTCGCGGTTCCCTTTTCGAAACAACACTGTCCAAACAACGCAGCTTGTTGATCGCCAGCTGCTCCTGCAATTGGAACTGCAGCACCATAGAAAACGGACGGATCTGTTTTTGTATACACCTCTGAAGATGATGAAACTTTGGGTAACATCGAAATAGGGATATTTAACTTCTCACAGATTTCGTCGTCCCACTTTAAGTCATGAATATTAAATAATAACGTCCGAGAGGCATTCGAATAATCGGTAATATGTTCTTTCTCTCCGGATAACTTCCATATTAACCATGAATCAATGGTGCCGAATAATAAATCTCCTTGTTGCGCTAATTCTTTAGCTCCTTCTACATGGTCTAATATCCATTTGACTTTCGTTCCTGAAAAATAAGGATCTAATCGCAATCCTGTTTTTTCTTGAAACCACTTTTCTAAATCCTCATTTTTCAATGCATCTACGATTTCCTGAGTTTGTCTTGACTGCCATACAATTGCATTGTAAATCGGACGTCCCGTTTTTTTGTTCCAAACTACCGTTGTCTCACGTTGATTCGTAATCCCAATCCCGTGAATATTAGTCGGTTGAATGCCACTTTCAGTTAAAACTGCAGCTATCACTGAAAGGACAGACCCCCAAATTTCATTTGCATTATGTTCTACCCAACCTGGTTTCGGAAAATATTGTTGAAATTCTTTTTGAGCTGTATGTACAAGTTCTCCTTCATTATTAAAAAGAATAGCTCTCGAACTCGTTGTTCCCTGATCAATTGCTAACATGTATTCTCCCATGCTCATTCCCCCAATTACGTTCATCAAAATAATAAAAGAACTATTTTGTGGTTATTTTCCTATCTAAATTCGACTATTGAAAACCAAAGTTTTGCAAGAAATTATTTCCTTTAATTATACTGTTTTTCCTAAATGAATGTATATGAAACACAATACTCACATGAATAGAATTAAATCTGGTACACGGTTGCACACTATACAACATATATTTTACTTATTGAGTTGCTTTCTGAATGGTTTACGCATATAGTTGTTCTAAGGAAACTTTTTTTCAAATAGGAAATAATTATTTTTATATAAAGATTATGTCGATTTGGCATCTTAAATACAGGAGGAAAATATCATGACAACAGCTATAACAGTTAGCGATTTATTTGTTTCGTATAACGGTACTGAAGCATTAAAAAATGTTAGTTTTACAGTTGCAGAAGGCAAATTGGTTGGAATTATTGGACCAAATGGTGCCGGTAAATCAACACTTTTAAAGGTTTTGTTAAATTTAATCAAAAAGGACACTGGGAAAGTTGAAATACTAGGCAGATCAATAAAAGAAATGAAAACGAAAGTTGCCTACGTTCCTCAACGAAACAATATCGACTGGGATTTCCCAATCACGGTTATGGATACAGTCTTATTAGGGACTTATCCGAACTTAGGAGTCTTCAAACGTCCTAAAAAAGAACATAAGTTATTAGCTATGGAGTGTTTAGAAAAAGTTGGAATAGCCGAGCTTTCTAATCGTCAAATAGGAGAACTATCAGGTGGTCAACAACAAAGAGTCTTCCTTGCTCGAGCATTGGCACAAAAACCTGAGATGTATTTTCTAGATGAGCCATTCGTTGGCGTTGATGTCACGAGTGAAGAGAAGATTATCTCGATTTTAAAAGAGCTCCGAGATAACGGAAAAACGGTCGTCGTTGTCCATCATGATTTAAGTAAAGCCAGTGATTACTTTAATGAATTAATTTTATTAAACAAAGAGTTAATCGGACATGGAGATGTTGAAGAAGTCTTTCAACCACAAGTCTTAAGTAGAGCTTATACAAATCAATTTCCTTCAATGGTTGGCGAAGAGGTGAAAGTATGATGAATTTTATTGAAGCGCTGATCCAATATGATTTTTTACAAAAAGCCTTATTGACTTCTATAATGGTTGGAATCATTTGTGGAGTCATCGGATGTTTTATTATTCTACGAGGAATGGCTTTGATGGGTGATGCAATTTCTCATGCCGTGCTCCCTGGAGTTGCCCTCTCTTATCTGCTTGGTATTAATTTCTTTATTGGAGCTGTGTTTACTGGATTAATAACGGCACTAGGTATTGGCTTCATCAGCCAAAATAGTCGGATTAAAAATGATGTCTCAATCGGTATCATGTTCACTGCTGCTTTTGCATCAGGGATCATTCTCATCACATTGATGAAAAGCAGCACGGATTTATACCATATTCTTTTTGGAAATGTGCTTGCCGTTCGCCCATCTGAGATGTGGTCGACTCTTTTCATTGGCATTTTCGTGCTTGTAAGTATTTTTGTTTTTTATAAGGAACTACTGGTTAGTTCGTTTGATCCAACGATGGCTGCTGCATATGGGTTACCTACAAAAGTCATTCATTACTTTTTAATGGCCCTTCTTACTTTAGTAACTGTGGCTTCATTACAAACAGTAGGCATTATTCTTGTAGTAGCAATGCTTATTACGCCCGCTTCGACCGCGTATTTATTAACGGATAGACTGTGGGTCATGATTTACCTTTCAGCAGGGATCGGTGTATTGTCATCCATACTCGGATTATATTTTAGTTACACTTACAACTTAGCTTCAGGTGCGACCATTGTACTTGCTGCCACTGCTTTATTTGTGCTTGCGTTTTTATTTTCACCGAAGCAAGGTTTAGTATGGCGCACAATTAAAAGTGCACGAAAAAGAGAAATGCATTCACAATCATAATTATGTATGGAGGATTAAGATGAAAACTATAAAATATTTTACAAGCATCATGAGCATTATATTGCTCTTACTTATTTCAGCGTGTGGGAAAGAAGATGAAAATGCTTCCAAAAATCCAAATGATAAAATTCAAGTCATCGCTACCTATTCAATTATCTACGATATTGTGAAAAATGTGGGTGGAGATCGAGTAGAAATTCATACACTCGCTCCAGTTGGTTCAAATCCGCATGAGTATGACCCACTTCCAAAAGATGTTCAATTGACAACAGATGCGGATGCCGTATTCTATAATGGACTTAATTTAGAAGCTGGAAACTCGTGGTTCGAAAAACTATTGCTTACTGCCAACAAAGGCGAAAAAGATTCACCTGTATTTCAAATGAGTGAAGGTGTTCAACCGAAATATTTGACCACTATGGGGAAAGAATCTGAAGAAGATCCTCATGCCTGGTTAGACATTCGCAACGGAATTAAATATGCTGAAAATGCAAGAGATGGCTTGATTAAAGTTGACCCAGAACATGCTGATGTATATGAAAAGAACGCTAAAGAATACATTGAGAAACTTGAAACTCTTCATGAGGAATCAGTTTCGCGTTATAATGAGATTCCAAAAGAACAGCGTCTCTTAATTACTAGCGAAGGTGCCTTTAAATATTTCTCTGAAGCATATGATTTTGAAGCAGCTTATATTTGGGAAATCAACTCTGAAAATCAAGGCTCACCTGAACAAGTAAAATCAGTAGTAGATTTTATAAATACGAAAAAAGATCCTGTATTATTTGTTGAAACAAGTATAGACCCTCGAAGCATGGAAACCGTGTCTGCTGAAACAGGAGTTCCGATATTCGGCAAAGTATTCACTGACTCTATCGGTAAGCCAGGCGAAGATGGAGATACTTATATCAAAATGATGGAATGGAATATTGATTCGATTTTTAAGGGCTTAACTGAAAAATAACTATTATGATTATCTGTTTTCTTTGTAAGATTACGATTTAGATTTCACATGTTATACTTATAACT
Source organism: Paenisporosarcina sp. P5_A11 (assembly GCF_056400705.1). Taxonomy (NCBI): domain Bacteria; kingdom Bacillati; phylum Bacillota; class Bacilli; order Caryophanales; family Caryophanaceae; genus Paenisporosarcina; species Paenisporosarcina sp. P5_A11. The sequence continues at coordinate 736 of NZ_JBFUKT010000185.1, read as the reverse complement.
TGCTGGGGTGTTTAACAGTTAGCATATCTTCCGGTAAGTATTAAACAATTAACAAACGAATTGAGAAGGTGAACCTAATGATCGAAATCAAAACATCTACATTAAGTGACGGAGAGTTAAATCGCGGCGTATTTGCAAAAAGAGATATTAAAAAAGGTGAACTCATTCATGAAGCACCCGTTCTCCCCTATCCAAATGAACAACATGAACATGTTGAGAAGACGCTTTTAGCTGATTATGCTTTTGAGTATGGCATCAATCATACTGCATTGGTATTAGGATATGGAATGTTATTTAATCACTCATACCAACCAAATGCAATGTATGATATTAATTTTGACAATCATACTTTTGATTTCTTTGCATACAAAGATATTAAAGCTGGAGAAGAAGTGTTGATTAACTATAACGGTGAAGTTGAAAATGATGATCCATTGTGGTTTAATCAAGAAAACCCAACGAACGACTAGCATAAGCTAGTTCTTCGTTGGGCTTTTTTTTAATTAACTTCGGTATGCCTTTAATGTTGTTTTTAATGAAGCATACGTCCCTATTGCGGCAGCACTATAAAAAAATCCCATAAAAATACCTGCTGATAAATTTTGAGGATGACTAATAAATATAGAAATAATCAACCCAATGGCAGTAGCGCATGCTGGAATGTATTTTGGAGAAATAGGCAGAAACACTTTGAGGACGATTATCAATATCATGATGACAGGTATCGCCCACAGTG
>NZ_JBFUKT010000184.1:0-6435 GCF_056400705.1 Paenisporosarcina sp. P5_A11 | reverse complement strand
TGTACTAAGACCATTCTAGTGTCGACCTTGTTTAAATAGTTTCACCTGATTTTGAATATTAATCTATATAAGAGTAGCGAACTTAATTTTTTAAAACTTGGGGTCAGCGGTAGTGCAAGCTGGACTTTGCCATTAGACAAAAAAGCTGTGCAGAGTATCACAAAATGTGATATCTGCACAGCTTTTGCTATTTATTATACTTCCATGATGATTGGTAAAATCATTGGACGACGTTTTGTTTTTTCGTATAGATAAGGTCCTAATACATCAGTAATTTCATTTTTTAATTCTGACCATGGAGTTGCTTTTGATTGAATCGTTTTTTGGAGATGACGATTTAACATGTGCTGAGCTTCATTAATCATAGCTCCTGATTCACGCATGTAAACGAATCCGCGAGAAATGATGTCAGGTCCAGAAACTATCTTTTGACGTTCTTGGTCTGTTGTCACAACAACAATGACTAAACCTTCTTCAGATAGAATTCGACGATCACGTAAGACGATATTACCAACATCACCGATTCCGCTGCCATCAATGTAAACATCTCCAGAAGGGATACGACCAGCTACTGCTGCTTCATTTTGGCTAAGAGCTAAAACATCACCATTATCCATAATGAATGTGTTTTCTGGTTCAACATCACAATCCACAGCTAATTCTGTATGTATTTTCAACATACGATATTCACCATGAATCGGCATAAAGAATTTTGGTTTCATTAAGCGTAACATCAATTTTTGCTCTTGTTGAGAACCATGACCGGAAGTATGAACATTATTCAATGAACCATGAATAACATCTGCTCCGGCACGGAATAATAAATTGATTGTACGGTTTATACTACTACGATTTCCAGGAATCGGCGAAGAAGAGAAAATAACCGTATCCGCTGGTTGGATTTGAATTTGACGATGTGTACCATTAGCTAAACGAGAAAGTGCAGCCATTGGTTCACCTTGACTACCCGTACATAAAATCATTACTTCATTTGCCGGAAGAAGATTTAATGTTTGTGTGTCAACAAAAGTCTCTTTAGGTGCATTGATATAACCTAATTCACGTCCAATTGTAATGGCATTGTCCATGCTTCTACCAAAGACAGCAATTTTACGGCCGTGATGAATAGCTGCTTCCACAACTTGTTGTAATCGATAAATATTAGAAGAGAAGGTTGCGAAAATAATACGACCATCCACTTTACGGAAAATCTCCGATAAACTTTCTCCAACTTTTCGTTCAGACATCGTGAATTCAGGAACTTCTGCATTTGTACTATCAGATAATAGACATAACACGCCATCGCGACCAATTTCAGCCATTTTTGTTATGTTAGCTGGTTCACCAACAGGAGTGAAATCAAATTTGAAATCACCTGTATGAACAATATTTCCGGGTGGTGTTTTAACGACTACACCAAATGCATCTGGAATACTATGAGTTGTTCTATAGAAGCTAACCGATGTTTTACGGAATTTAATAACTTCATCTTCAGTAATTACGTGCATTTTTGTCGTACGTAATAAACCATGTTCTTCAAGTTTATTTCTTAGTAGTCCAAGAGCTAGTTTTCCCCCGTAAATTGGTACGTTTAATTGTTTAAGCAAGTAAGGAATACCACCGATATGATCTTCGTGACCATGTGTAATAAATAGACCTTTAATCTTGTCCGCATTTTTCACAAGATACGAGTAATCAGGAATAACGTAATCAATCCCGAGTAAGTCATCTTCAGGGAATTTAATACCTGCATCAATTAAAATAATTTCATCTTGGAATTGAACTCCATATGTGTTTTTACCGATTTCGCCCAGTCCGCCGAGAGCGAATACCGCTGTCTGATCATTCTTAACAAATTTCATAAGTTTTATTTTTTCTCCACTTTAAAGTTTTCGCTAGCTTGCTCATAAGATAAATGATTACCTTCAAGAAGCTGAACAAATTCAATATTATATTTGCGATCCTTTAGTGCGTAACGAACTTCACGTTCAGATGACGCTTCAATATAAAGGCTTTTTGTGTTTTCGCGAACTGGCACTTCAAGCACGTTCTCTTGGTAATATACTTTGTAAATCATATTTTGGTCTCCTTTTTCACGTTCAAAATAATTTCACTCTCTCTATATTATCACGTGCTTCTTTTAAAATAAAGAAAAGCCCTACTATAAATAGTAGGGCAAAAAATTATGCAATTGTTTTTTTCCCGAGTATGCCGCCTAGTCGTCTTAAAATTTTCCTTTTTAGACGTTTTAACATGGCAAATCACTCCTCATTTATATTATACAGAATATTTCGCTTTTTGTAAAGACTACTTGTCTTTAGTACAATTCTTACTAGAGAGAAAGGGTGAATATTATGAAGAAATTTTTATTTTTTGATATAGATGGCACACTCTATGATTCCAATAAACAATTACCGGCTAAAGCGAAAGAAGCCATTTTCGAAGCAAAAAGAAATGGACATGAAGTTTTTATTGCTACAGGACGTGCCCCATTTATGATTCAAGAGGTTTTGAAAGAATTAGAAATAGATTCGTATATTTGTTTTAATGGTCAATATGTAGTTTATAAAAATGAAGTTATTTATAATAATGAAATTGATAAAGAGCAGCTTCAATTAGTTTCAGAATTTGCCGAACGAAATAATCATCCTTTGGTATATATGAATGCTGAAAAAATGATTTCTTCTATTGAACATCACCCTCATATTGAAGAAAGTATTGAGACACTAAAATTACCACATCCACAATACGAAGAAGATTTTTATCTTAATCAACCAATTTTTCAAGCATTGGTTTTTTGTTCTATAGAAGAAGAGAATTCGTATCATAAAACTTTCTCACAGTTAAAATTTGTTAGATGGCATCGTGTGTCAGTGGATATATTGCCTAAGGGTACTTCAAAAGCAAACGGCATTCATTTTGTATGTGAAAAATACAACATTGACTTAAAGGATACGATTGCGTTCGGTGACGGATTAAACGACATCGAAATGTTGGAAACTGTAGGTTTCGGAGTTTCAATGGGGAATGGTCATGAAGAAGCCCTTAAGAGAGCTGATTACGTTACAAGTCATGTTGATGAAGATGGTTTAGTAAACGCATTAAGGTATTTAAATCTTATTTAAAAGGTTTTCTAAAATAGATGATATTAAAAAAAGGTTCCCAGTCATTCAATTGGGAACCTTTTTTTTAGTTTCTTTCATATGGTACTGCATCTGGAATTTCTGCGAATGGATTTTTTTTATCGATATGATCATAGAACATGATACCGTTTAAATGATCAATTTCATGTTGAAAAGCGATAGCAGCTAATCCTTTTAAGCGAAGTTTAAATTCACTTCCATCTGGATAAAAGCCTTTTACTGTGATTCGCGCATATCTAGGAACATATCCTTCGATAACTCGATCAACAGATAAACAACCTTCACCTACAGAGATGTAGGTTTTTTCAACTGAGTGACTAATTACTTTGGGATTTATTGCAACTAAACTTAATTTGGCTTCATCATCTGTTAAATGGAGTGCAAACATTCGCTTTGAAACATTTACTTGAGGTGCAGCAATCCCAATTCCAGGACGCAAATCGTAGCGTTCGATCATTTCGGGATCTTGACTATTTTTAACATATTCAAGTAAGTCTTGTGCTAATTTTGCATTTTCAATAGATAATGGAAAATCTACTTCTACAGCTTTTTGTCGCAAAGTTGGATGTCCTTCGCGAATAATATCTTTCAGTTCAAACATTTTGGTCTTCCTTTCCAACTTTGATTCTCTAATTAGTATAACGAAGGTTGACGTTCGTGCAACAAAAAGAGGAACTTTAGAATGTTGAAATTTCTTCCTTTAAGGTCTATAGTAGTAAATGATTTAGGAGGTTTTCAAATGAAAAAAATTGTAATTGGGACACTTCTTTCCACTTCTCTTTTACTTTCTGCATGCTCTATAGGAGCGCCTAATGATGAAATGTTATCAGAAACATTAGCAAAAGTGTATGAAGAGGAACAAGGGTACCGTGACGCACAAGAAAAGTTAGCTGAATTAGAAAAAAAAGAACAAAGCACTTTTAATGCAACCATGAAATTGACACAAGAACAAAAAGCCGAAGTGACTTTTAAAGTAGAAGAATTAAAAGCTTCGTTATCCGAGAGATTAACATTACTTAAAGAAGAAAATGAGTCAATAAAAAATGCACAAGAGTCGTTATCATCATTTGAAGCAATAGTGGATGACACTAAAGATGAAGAAGTGAAAACTGCCTTAAACAATTTAAAGTCTTTACTTGAAACTCGCTATGAAGCTCATGAAGTGGTAAGTAGTGAGTATCAAAAATTAACGGACTTACAAATCGAGCTTTATGATATGTTAGCAGATGAGAAAACGGAGCAAGCTCAACTTCAAGAACAAGTATTAAACGTCAATAAACAAAATGATGTTGTGCAATCCGCAATTAATGCGTTTAACGAAGCTACAAAAAAAGTTAACGCAACGAAATCGTCTGTGTATGATTCTTTAGATGAAGAGAAGTAAAACGATCTCCATGTGAGGTCGTTTTTTTGTGTGATAGAGGCGGTTGTAATGTTCTTATATTTTATAATACAGAGATTTTTTTGTACTAGTACAGAATACTATTGTTTGAATACATAAAAAATAACAAGTTGTTATATAACTAGAGTTACCATTGATTGACCCAAAATTTAAAGTTGAGTATACTAGGAAAGAATGAACATTGTATCACTTGAATTTTCATGAATTTTTAATACAGATATATAAGGAGAGGTGTTAACATGGCAGCAAAAAATGCTAAGCAAGTAGGTCCAGTAGAAGTACTACAAGCGATCGAAGAAAAATTTGAAATGCTTCAGATTTTAAACGAAGAAGGCGAAATCGTTAACAAAGAAGCAGATCCCAAATTATCAGATGATGAATTAACAGAGTTAATGAGTCGTATGGTGTATACACGAATTCTTGACCAACGTTCAATTTCTTTAAACAGACAAGGTCGTTTAGGGTTCTATGCACCTACTGCTGGTCAAGAAGCTTCTCAATTGGCTTCTCACTTCGCACTTGAAAAAGAAGATTTTATTCTTCCAGGATACCGCGATGTACCACAATTGATTTGGCACGGTCTACCATTATCACAAGCATTTTTATTCTCACGTGGTCACTTCATGGGTAATCAGATTCCTGAAGATGTGAAAGTATTACCACCACAAATTATTATTGGTGCTCAATTCATTCAAGCAGCTGGAGTAGCACTTGGCATGCAAAAACGCGGAAAAAAATCAGTTGCCATCACATATACAGGCGACGGTGGTTCTTCTCAAGGCGATTTCTATGAAGGTATTAACTTCGCGGGTGCGTTCCGTTCTCCTGCAATCTTCATCGTTCAAAATAACCAATATGCAATCTCGACTCCACGTGAATTGCAAACAGCTGCAAAGACTATTGCACAAAAAGGTATTGCTGCTGGTATACCAAGTATATTAGTTGATGGGATGGATCCGTTAGCAGTTTACGTGGCGACGCGTGATGCACGTGAGCGCGCTGTAAATGGTGAAGGACCAACATTAATTGAAACATTATGTTACCGCTATGGACCACACACAATGGCTGGGGACGATCCAACTCGCTACCGTACATCAGATACTGATTCTGAGTGGGAAAAGAAAGATCCATTGGTGCGTTTCCGTGCTTATTTAGAAGCAAAAGGACTTTGGAATGAAGAAAAAGAAAATGAAGTAATTGAAAAAGCTAAAGAAGAAATTAAAGCTGCGATTAAAATAGCAGATGCTGCTCCGAAACAAAAAGTGACAGATTTAATGGAAATTATGTACGATCCAAATACTGAAATGCCATATAACTTAAAAGAACAATATGAACTTTACAAAGAGAAGGAGTCGAAGTAACCGATGGCACAAATGACGATGATTCAAGCAATTACGGATGCACTCCGTACAGAGCTTAAGAATGATGAAAACGTCCTCGTCTTCGGTGAAGACGTTGGAAATAACGGTGGAGTTTTCCGTGCAACTGAAGGTTTACAAAAAGAATTTGGGGAAGATCGTGTGTTCGATACACCACTTGCAGAATCAGGTATCGGTGGTTTAGCAGTAGGTTTATCTTTAGAAGGTTTCCGTCCAGTTCCTGAAATACAATTCTTTGGTTTCGTATATGAAGTAATGGATTCGATCAGTGGTCAATTAGCGCGTATGCGTTTCCGTAGTGGTGGTAAATACAGTGCACCAGTTACCATTCGTTCTCCTTTTGGTGGCGGCGTTCATACACCAGAAATGCATGCAGACAGTTTAGAAGGATTAATGGCAGCTCAACCAGGATTGAAAGTTGTAATTCCATCTTCTCCATATGATGCAAAAGGGTTATTAATTTCTTCAATTCGTGATAATGACCCAGTTATCTTCTTGGAGCATATGAAAT
>NZ_JBFUKT010000183.1:0-6454 GCF_056400705.1 Paenisporosarcina sp. P5_A11 | reverse complement strand
ACATGAATTAATTGGCATCAATGACTCTAAACTGCTCTCGCGATTTAAAAGAGAAAATTACGCAGAAATCATTAAAAAATATGCTCTAGCCTACTATGTACATATTCAATCTGTTGAACAAGTTGATACATTAAATATTTATCAAGCAACTAAATCTTCCATGATGTTAGCTGTTGACAATTTATCCATTCAACCACAGGTATTATTAGTCGATGCCATGACACTGCCAACTGATATTGCACAACATTCGATTATTAAAGGGGACGCGAAAAGTTTAGCTATAGCAGCTGCATCGATTCTAGCCAAAACAACTCGAGATAATTTGATGAATGAATTCGACAAAATCTATCCTGAATATCACTTTTCAAAAAATGCCGGGTATGGAACATCCGATCATTTATCAGCATTAAAGCAGTTTGGGGTAACAAAAATTCACCGAAAATCCTTCGAGCCGATAAAATCTATGATTCGATAAGAATTCCGAATATTTGACCTATAACGCAAAATAAAAGACTTATGTGGACATTGTTTGACAGGTTTTATACAATGGTTAAGGTAGTAAATTACTTGTTTAAAGTTTGATTGGAGGATGTAATATGAATATCCATGAATATCAAGGTAAACAACTCCTCAGACAATACGGTGTAGCAGTTTCGACAGGCTTAGTTGCTTTTTCTCCAGAAGAAGCGGTAAAGGCTGCCAAAGAACTGGGCACTGATGTTGTTGTGGTTAAAGCTCAAATCCACGCAGGTGGTCGTGGTAAAGCCGGCGGTGTTAAAATCGCTAAGAACTTAGATGAGGTTCGTGCATACGCAAAAGAACTTCTTGGTAAAGTGCTTGTTACTCATCAAACAGGTCCAGAAGGTAAAGAAATTAAGCGTCTTCTTGTTGAAGAGGGATGCGACATTAAAAAAGAATACTACTTAGGTTTAGTACTTGACCGTGCAACTGCTCGTGTAACTCTTATGGGTTCTGAAGAAGGCGGAATGGATATTGAAGAAGTAGCGGAAGCAACTCCTGAAAAAATCTTCAAAGAAGTTATTGATCCAGTTGTTGGATTAACAGGATTCCAAGCACGTCGTATGGCTTTCAATATGAACATTCCAGCTAAATTAGTAAACAAAGCTGTGAAATTCATGCTTGGTTTATACCAAGTATTTATCGAAAAAGATGCAGCAATCGTAGAGATTAACCCACTTGTAGTAACTGGTGGCGGAGATGTAATGGCACTTGACGCGAAGTTTAACTTCGATGCAAATGCATTATATCGTCATAAAGATATCTTAGAATTACGCGATTTCGACGAAGAAGATGCAAAAGAAATTGAAKCATCTAAATATGACCTTAGCTATATCTCTTTAGATGGCAACATCGGATGTATGGTAAACGGCGCTGGACTAGCTATGGCTACAATGGACACAATTAGCTATTACGGCGGATCACCCGCAAACTTCCTTGACGTTGGGGGCGGCGCGACAGCTGAGAAAGTAACGGAAGCATTCAAAATCATTCTTTCAGACAAAAATGTTAAAGGTATCTTTGTTAACATTTTCGGTGGAATTATGAAGTGTGACGTTATCGCTGAAGGCGTAATCACAGCTGCGAAAGAAGTTGGATTACAAGTACCACTTGTTGTTCGTCTAGAAGGAACAAACGTGGACCTTGGTAAGAAATTATTGAATGAATCTGGCTTAAACATTGTTGCGGCTGGCTCTATGGCTGATGGCGCGCAAAAAATTGTTGAACTTGTAGGCTAAGAAAGGCAGGGACAAAAGATGAGCGTATATATTAATAAAGATACGAAAGTACTCGTACAAGGTATTACGGGTTCAACTGCTCTTTTCCATACAAAACAAATGCTTGAGTATGGCACGAAAATCGTTGCTGGTGTTACACCAGGAAAAGGCGGTACTGAAGCTGAAGGCGTACCTGTTTTTAATACTGTAGAAGAAGCTGTGAAAGCAACTGGCGCTAACGTGTCTGTTATTTATGTTCCAGCACCATTCGCTGCAGATGCTATTTTAGAAGCTGTAGATGCTGATTTAGATATGGCGATCTGTATTACAGAACATATTCCTGTTCTTGATATGGTAAAAGTAAAACGCTATATGGAAGGCAAAAAAACACGTTTAGTCGGACCGAACTGCCCGGGTGTTATCACTCCTGACGAATGTAAAATTGGTATTATGCCAGGATACATTCACAAAAAAGGTCATGTAGGCGTAGTTTCACGTTCTGGAACGCTTACTTATGAAGCAGTACACCAACTTTCTCAAGAAGGTATTGGACAAAGTACAGCTGTAGGTATTGGTGGAGATCCAGTAAACGGAACTGACTTCATCGACGCTTTAATGGCATTCAATGAAGATCCAGACACGTATGCAGTAGTTATGATTGGTGAAATCGGCGGAACTGCAGAAGAAGAAGCAGCAGAGTGGATTCAAGCTAACATGACGAAGCCAGTAGTAGGATTTATTGGTGGACAAACTGCTCCAGAAGGCAAGCGCATGGGCCATGCTGGTGCGATTATCTCTGGTGGTAAAGGTACAGCAGCTGACAAAATCAAAGCGATGAACGCAGCTGGCATGGAAGTTGCAGCTACGCCATCAGTAATTGGTGAAACTTTAATCAAAGTGATTAAAGAAAAAGGCTTATACGATCAATGTAAAACACATTAATCAATAAAAAAGCGGCACATCGATCGGTGTGTCGCTTCTTTTTAAAGAAAAAAGAATTCTTAATATTTAGTAATATTGCAATTTAATAGAGTTAAATATTTTACACGTATCTAATAAGGAGGAAAGCTATGATCAATCAATCATTTCAGCAACGCTTGCTGGCACTTCATTACGTCTTGCCTATTCCGTTAAATCGCTTGCAGCCCCTACTTCAAGTTGATCCGGAGTTAGCAGAGTGTGAACGTATGCATATTCACCAACTATCCCGTCTGTTAAACCTCACTCATGAGCGGGCAAGAAAGTTTAAAGACGCTTATGTAAAAGCGCTTGGAACCCCCCTTATTCAAGCGTACATCACGAATAACATCACACCACTCCCATTTAATCATCCCAATTACCCTAAACAGTTAAGCACGCTGTATGACCCACCCACTATTCTATACGCAAAAGGTCGACTAGATTACTTGTTGATGGATTATCATGTTGCTGTGATTGGTGCCAGAAACGCATCGGACTATTCTAAGGATGCTATGGCTTATATACTTCCACCCCTTGTGAAGCATGACGTCGTCATTGTTAGTGGACTTGCCAAAGGTGCAGATGCAATGGCACATCAATTCACTCATGAATTAGGAGGGAAAACCATTGGTGTATTAGGTCATGGTCACTTTATTCGTTATCCAAAGGAGAATTCGGCTATTTACGATATTATGGAAAAACACCATTTAACATTGTCTGAATATCCACCATATGTAACACCTGAGAAGTGGTATTTCCTAATGCGAAATCGCTTGATTAGTGGCCTTTCTCAAGCAGTGGTGATAACGGAAGCTAAAGAGAAGAGTGGCACAGTTAATACACTTCAACATGCTTTAGATAATGGTAGAGAGGTCTTTTGTGTGCCTGGTCCCATAACATCATTATTGTCTCTTGGACCTAATCAGTCACTCCTAGAAGGGGCAAAACCTGTATGGAATGGATATCAAATCATTGAAGAATTGCAAGGAATTGCATCTCGAAAATGACTAAGAAATGAAAAATGGTTGCAATATACTAGAAACTGTTATACATTTTGCAACAGGTATTTCTTTTATTGATTTATAAGGAACCTCTATAAGGAGGCACATACATGTCGGATTATTTAGTGATTGTGGAATCGCCAGCCAAAGCGAAAACGATTGAACGATACCTTGGCAAAAAATATAAAGTGAAAGCATCACTTGGTCATGTTCGTGATTTACCACGTAGTCAAATGGGTGTAGATGTAGAAAATGATTATACACCAAAGTACATCACGATTCGTGGCAAAGGTCCCATAATGCAGGAACTAAAAACAGCAGCCAAAAAAGCGAAGAAAATTTATCTCGCGGCTGACCCGGATCGCGAAGGTGAAGCAATTGCTTGGCATCTCGCGAACTCATTGAATATTGATATCGAATCAGATTGTCGTGTTGTTTTTAATGAAATAACTAAAGAAGCGATTAAAGAATCTTTTAAAAACCCTCGCCCAATAGATATGGACTTAGTGGATGCACAACAAGCCCGAAGAATTTTAGACAGACTTGTTGGTTATAACATCAGTCCAATACTATGGAAGAAAGTCAAAAAAGGTCTTTCTGCTGGACGAGTTCAATCGGTAGCGTTGCGACTGGTTATTGACCGTGAAAATGAAATCAAAAATTTCCAACCAGAAGAATACTGGTCAATTGAAGGAAACTTTGAAAAAGGCAAAAAAGCTTTTGAGGCTCTTTATTTTGGCAATGGTGCCGAAAAAATAAAGCTGACCAATGAAGCACAAGTAAAAGAAATACTAAGTCAATTAAAAGGTGACAAGTTTGAGGTTACAAGTGTTATTAAAAAAGAACGTAAACGAAATCCAGCTCCATCTTTTACAACATCTTCTCTACAACAAGAAGCAGCCCGCAAGTTAAACTTCCGAGCAAGAAAAACGATGATGCTTGCTCAGCAACTGTATGAAGGGTTAAGTATAGGTAAAGAAGGCATCGTTGGATTAATTACCTATATGCGTACAGATTCTACTCGTATTTCCGATACGGCTAAAAAAGACGCGCACTCCTATATAGAAGGAGAATATGGAAAAGAATATGTAACCACTTCGACCGCGCCAGTGAAGCAATCAAAGAAATCACAGGATGCACATGAAGCGATTCGTCCTACAAGTGTACTGCGTTCACCCGACCAGCTTAAATCCATTCTTTCGAAAGATTTATTCCGTTTATATAAGCTTATTTGGGAACGCTTTTTGGCAAGTCAAATGTCTTCAGCTGTACTAGATACCGTTACCATCGATTTAACAAATGAGCATGTCGTTTTCCGAGCGAATGGTTCACAAGTGAAATTCCCTGGTTTCATGAAGTTGTATGTAGAAGGTAACGACGATCAAGTAGAAGAAAAAGATCGCATATTGCCAGAAATGAAAAAAGGCGATTTCGTCAAGAAAATTGAAATCGAACCGAAACAGCATTTCACTCAACCACCTCCACGTTATTCGGAGGCGCGTCTTGTTAAGACCTTAGAAGAGCTAGGTATAGGTCGACCATCAACTTATGCACCAACTCTTGATACGATTCAAAAGCGTGGTTATGTGTCACTAGATGCAAAACGTTTTATTCCTACCGAACTAGGTGGCATTGTCCATCAACTTGTTTTGGAGTTTTTCCCTGATATTATTGATATTGAGTTCACTGCTCAGATGGAAAAAGACTTGGACAGTGTTGAAGAAGGACAAGAAAAATGGGTTCATATTATCGATAAATTCTACTTAGACTTTGAAAAACATGTTACACATGCAGACAAAGAAATGGAAAAAGTCGTTATTAAAGACGAACCTGCGGGTGAAGATTGTGAAAAATGTGGTTCTCCAATGGTCTATAAATTAGGTCGTTATGGAAAATTCATGGCATGTAGCAACTTCCCAGAATGCCGTAATACAAAAGCAATTGTGAAAAATATCGGTGTTACGTGTCCAACTTGTAAAGAAGGGGAAGTCGTTGAACGTAAGAGTAAAACGAAACGAATTTTTTATGGCTGCGACCGATATCCAACTTGTGAATTCGTATCCTGGGACAAACCACTTAGTCGTCCATGTCCAAAATGTAGCGAATTACTAGTTGAGAAAAAGCTGAAAAAAGGCATTCAAATTCAATGTACAGCCTGTGATTATAAAGAAGATACACAAGCGTAATTAGAAAAGCGTAAAGCGCCGTCTAGTTCGACACCGTCGCTGGAAGGTAGAAAGGCGAACATTTTCGCCTTTCTGACCCCATAAAGGTGCCCGCTGAATGGCGCTAGAGCTAGACATAGCTGCGCCTGAAAGAAAATATCTATAAAAGTTTACACTTTCTTAGATAATAAAGAGAAAGTTGGTGTAGAAATTGACAATTGTCAATGTAATTGGAGCGGGCCTTGCTGGAAGTGAAGCCGCGTGGCAAATCGCAAAAAGAGGTGTTCGTGTTCGACTTTTCGAAATGCGACCAGTCAAACAAACACCTGCGCACCACACGGATAAGTTCGCTGAGCTTGTTTGCTCAAATTCTTTACGTGCCAACACATTAACTAATGCAGTCGGCGTTATTAAAGAAGAAATGAGAATGTTGGATTCCGTAATAATGAAAGCAGCAGATCAATGTGCTGTACCAGCGGGGGGAGCGTTAGCTGTCGACCGTCATGAATTTGCAGGTTATGTAACAGAGAATGTGAAAAACCATCCCCTTGTGGAAGTGATTAATGAAGAAGTAACTGAACTACCTGAAGGG
>NZ_JBFUKT010000182.1:0-6472 GCF_056400705.1 Paenisporosarcina sp. P5_A11 | reverse complement strand
GTAATATTGCAATAATAGATACTAATGAATAAGGGAGTGTAGTAAATGGCTATTGAAATATATTTGAACTTTAATGGGAATTGCCGAGAAGCTGTAGAATATTACGTAGAAGTATTTAAGGCAGAAGAACCAAAAATTATGACCTTTGGTGAAATGCCGCCAAGTGAAGAATACCCGCTACCGGAAGAAGCTAAAAATCTTATTATGCACACTCGTCTTAACATGTGCGGTAGCCTAGTTATGTTTTCTGATACATTCCCTGGTATGCCTTATGTTGAAGGAACTAACATTAGCCTAGCAATAGTTAGTGAAGACTTGGATGAGATTAAGTCATTATTTAATCAATTAAAAGTAGACGGAACTGTTGGAATGGAGCTTCAAGAAACATTCTGGAGCAAATGTTACGGAAGTGTTAAAGATAAGTTTGGGATTGAATGGCAATTTAACTATGGAAATGGTGAAATGTAAGTACTTTTTTTATGAAAATCTTCTTCAAATAGAAAATGTAAAAACCCCGTTGAAAACTAACATTTCAACGGGGTTTTTACTTATATGAGATTCTTAAACTCTATTATTATCTGCTTTCCAGTTTACAATAGCCTCTTTAATCTCTTTAGAATTCAAATTCTCTTTGACTGCACGTTCGCAAAGAATTGGAAACTCCTCTTCATCTGCAAAACGTAAAGCAATAATTTGACTATTACTTAGTTTTGAATCTAGTAATTTACCAGTTAATACAAAATGTCGTAAATTTTCTTCCGCTCGTATTGCTCGATCTTGGCTCTTCAATGGGTATAGTCTGACAAGGATTGCGATAATAATTATGGCAACTGTGATAAGTAAAAGTAAAACAGATTGCATAACGTTTTCTTCTGCATTAAGTGAGCTGACCATATTGATAATCGACACGATCAAAGTCGCTAACAATAGTAAAGTTAAAACGTAATGATAAAGAGGGTCCATCCTTACATGTGTTTTATAATTTTGATTCTCCATAATAATCTCCTTTTAAGTTTATTTATTCCCATTTAAAAGTGAAGCTTGCCACGATGAATGCTCCAACGGCCCAGCATGCTAAGATTAACGCATCAGAACCTAATTCCATAAAAGGAGTACCTACGTTCATCGTTTCACGTATTACATGACTTAAATGAGAAATCGGTAACACGTTAACAATCGGCTGGATAAAAGCTGGCATATCTTGAACAGGGAAAAATACGCCCCCTAAAAACAACATGGGAAATGATAAGAAACCAGCAATTGGTGCTGCGCTTTCAGGTGTTTTGGCAATTCCTGCAATAATAAAGCCAATGGCCATAAAAGCGAGTGTTCCTAAAACAACAAATGTAATTAAACTGATCCATGAACCGTTTACACTAACCCCGAAAATGAGGTTTGCTACTACTAATACAATAAGTGCCTGTAATCCATTTAGCATGAGTCTTGCTGTAATCTGAGCAGCGATAAAAGTAGAAGCTTTTAACGTCGTCCCTTGCATTCTTCGCAAAATCCCACGTTCTCTCCATGCGGCAATCTGCCCTGCTACGCCATTCATATTGTTAGTCATAATCATCATGGCTAAAATTCCTGGTACTAAGAAATCTATATATTTCAAATCCAAGGCTTCAATTCCACTTGAATTAGTCACGATGCTTGGTGTGTAATTTACTTTTTCTTTACTAATCCCATCAATTACACTATTTACAATGGTCAAACCTATTTGGGAAACGGCTAGGTTGGTTTCATTATAATAAACAGGTACCTCAATTGTCTTCGTATTTGCAGAGTCTTTCATCATCGCTTCATACCCTTGTGGGATTACAACTACGAGTTGAATATCTCCATTTTTCACTTGATCAAGTGCTTTCTCTTTGCTGTTGCTTGATTCAACATGAACCGCTTCATTTTTAGCAAGTAAGTTTGAGAATTCTTTCGATTGAGATGTTTGATCTTGATCTACTACACCAATCGAAACGGACATTCCGTTGCCATCTCCTAAAAAACTACCAAGCATCACCATTAGAAAAATAGGGAATGCAAGCGTCCAGAAAAGAACCTGGCGATTACGAAGGAAAATGCGTAATTGGGCTAGTGTTAGTTGCCAATATGCTTTCATTCTTCTCTCAGACTCCTTCCTGTCATGTGAATAAAGACGTCTTCTAACGTGGACGTTCTAGTTTGAAGATCGGTCAATTTCAAGTTTTTCATTGAAGTCAATTGAATCAAACTAATTAAAGTCACTTGAAGATCGTCAGTATAAATCACATAGGTATCCTTATTCTTGCCGACTTGCTTCACACCATCAAGTGATTCAAGCTCATCCGTAAGGAAATCTCCTTCAAAACGAAACTCAACTGCACTATCAGATTCTAAACTTTTCACGAGACCAGAAGGTGTATCTAATGCAATTAGATTCCCTTGATCCATAATCGCAATCCGGTCACATAGAACATGTGCTTCATCCATGTAATGTGTGGTTAAAACTGTGGTCTTGCCTTTTTCTTTTAATTTCAATACGATATCCCATAGTGTTCGTCTAGCTTGAGGATCGAGACCTGTCGTCGGTTCATCCAAGAAAAGTATCCATGGATCATGAACAAGAGCTAACGCAATGGCAAGGCGTTGTTTCTGACCCCCTGATAAAGTCTTGATCCGACTTTTGGCCTTTTCCGTTAAACTAACTTCCTCAATTAATTCAGGGATAGATACGTTTTTTTGATAAAAACTACCATATAAACGAAGGATTTCTTCGACGGTTAGCAGTTCAAATAGTGTGGTCGATTGAAGCTGGATACCAATGACTTCTTTGACTTTATTCAAGTCACGAGAAATATCAAATCCCCCGATTATTGCGGTTCCCCCGTCAGGTTTCCTGAGCCCCACCATCATTTCTAAAGTCGTCGATTTCCCCGCTCCATTCGGTCCAAGAAGTCCAAATATTTCTCCCTTTTCCACAGTAAAATCAATCCCGTTAACGGCTGTAAAGGTTCCATACTTCTTAACTAAGCTTTTCACTTCAATCATATTTTCCTGCTGGATGTTCATACTTCACTCTCCTATCGTGTATCCTTCGTTTCAAAAACGCTTAAATGCCAAATTAGCGGCAGAAGAACATTTGTTCTGTTTGGCTTATTGAAAGGACTCTGTTAACTTTTATTGTGGATTTTTTATAAAGAAAGGGTGAATCTGCTCCCTTTCCGCGAACGAAGCTAGCGCAGCGTTGCAACGCATTTTCATGTTTCGAAGCTAGCGCAGCGATGCAGAAACACAGGTTTGTCGCAGATTCCCTCACTATCAACAACATCTTTTAACGAGCCAATGAAAAAGAAAATCCCCCTTGAACTACTTTTATAGTACAAAGGGGTTAGATCAATTAGACCAATAATTAATATGTTAAACTTGCTGCCACTAGTAATCCTACTACGATAGAAATTGAAAATAAGCTAAAACCAACAGCTAGATTTCCTTTTTCTACTTCTTCAGCTAAGTTAGTGTTAGGTGTAAGGCCGTATTCAATGATCCAGTACGCAATGACTTGAGTGGCAATCCCGACAAGTCCCCAAATAAATGCATCTAGCAAATTCACACTACCTGCCCAAACTGTATATATTACAATTCCTAGACCGATTGCTTTCCCCCATAGTTTTAAAGCAACAGCAATATTTCCTTCTTTAATTAACTTCACTTCAGAAAACTTAGTCGTAAATGCAAAAACGGTTAACCCTAGAAGCATGAGTAAAACTCCAACACCAAAGTGTGCTAAAAAACTTCCCATTGTTTCTCCTGTAATATATTCCATCATCATCATCCCTTCAAACTCTCTTCTATGCCTACTGGTAAAAAATAAGATAAGTTATTCGTAATTGCACTGCCAGCACGTATCCCTATTGCTCCCGCTTTATTATTTAATAGAAAGCAACCATACATAAGATGTTGTTGCTTTTCACCCGTCGTAGTTTGTACTGTTGCTATTGGCAACGGGTGAAACGCTTGATACACCGGTAAGGTCTCACTGTATGTTCTCTGTGGTTCTGCGTTTATTGTTTCCCCCAACCCGTTAAAGATTTCCACTGTATCCCCTTCGCGTCCAAATGAAGGTTTTCGTACATAAGGTTGATTTGTTTTCAAGAATACGTCAGGTTCTAAATAGGTCGGTAAAAAATACCGACTAATAATTGTATGTTCATCTTTAGTGAAATACTTATCATCTTCATGCAATCCCCAAATAAGTGCTTGAACTGCTTTTGATTGCAATAAAAATGCTGAAGGAGGATTGATGACCATTACTTTATTCTCAACAATGAGCTTAATTAATTCCTGGCCAATATTTTCATTGGTGGTTGGATCAATATCATTAACTAAATGTTCAATTGGGTAGGTCTGACGATATAAGATGTCAATCCTTTCCCCACTTGGAGTAAAGACTCCAGGTTCAATAACAATGCCATCTTCATCAACTGGCTCTGTAAGGATTTTCAACTCATCTAAACTCACGTACTCCGAAGGTAGATCCAGATGCTCTTGTAAAAAACGAGTCGTCCACATATCTTCAATATTGTCTCCGTGTGACGTGAAGACAATTTTGGGTATTCCCAGTCTATTTAATTGCTTCCAAGAAGCGGTTACTGCTTTTCTCATTTCCCTACGAAGAATGTCTGTGCTTTCATTATTAGGGTTTTGAAGTCCAAAGTGATTACATACAAAGTCGTTTGCATGAAACGTTTCTTTAATAAATGTTGGGGTATCAGAATTAAATTCAAGAAGCTTAATATCTGAATTGGATACAACAAAATCAAGTCGTCCGATTATATATTCCTGCGGTATGGTTTTAATTCGGCAATAGGTAAGAGCTTCTTTTGGATAACCCAGTTGAAGAAGCGTCTCATCATCCAAATCTCTTAAAAGTGAAGCAACTTTCACAAAAATAGCGCCTACTTTTTCCGCTGCTACTCGAATTTCATGAATATCCACATGCGTTTGTTTATGGATGTCTAACAACGCATATTCAACGTCATATAAATCCGGGAAAAAGTAAGGAACTTGACTGTATACTCTTTCTCTATCAATTYGAAATTGTGGGTTTATCACCCTCCAAATCCTCCTTTAGAGCCACTTCCTATACCGGATTTATAATTGCTTTGTGCGTTTTTGTATTTGTTTAAGTTACTTGAATAATTAGGTGAGCTTCTCAAAGCAGAACGATTACTAAACATACTCCCTAAAAGATAATAAGCTCCAAAATGACTTGATTTTCTGTCATCACAATAATACGTTCCTTCTTCATCATCCCATTCCCAATCATCACACTCATACTCTGTCGGTTCAGGTGGTAAAGACGCGGATGACTCGTATTGATTTTGACCACATCCTGACATACTGAAAGCCATAACAGATGTTGCTACTCCTGCCATCAACTTTTTGGTTTTATTCATGATCTATTTCCCTCCATTTTGTAACCTGTCTTTATCAAATACAGAACATATACTCGTCGGTCTTCATCAATCTCAGAAGAGTCTTTATCCCATTCCTGTCCATCGATGAAGTGGTAATCAGCACCTATATGAGCAAGGATATCAATATGATGATCGAATTCAAGTTTTTTTAGGAGTGGATGATTCGCTCTACCATTAAATTCACGCATTTCTAACTGTAATGCGCCATTTAGATTGAATTCTTCCTTTTCCACTTCGCCTTCTTCATGCTTCGTTACGTAAATCACATGCCAATCACCTTCAATAGCAGAAGACGTCTGCTTATATACAGTTCCTTCTTTAATATAAAAATCGCATCCTCTTCGAGCAAGAACCTGTTGTAAATCAATCTGTTCATAATGAAATAACGGTTCAGAAGAGTTGTTTCCTTTAAATAAGCGGTATTCTAGTGAAGTATTCACTTGTTCATCAGTCCTTTCACCAAGCGTCCTCTACATATACGATTTGATATGTTTATGGTTTCATTTTAATAATGAGTTGCCAAATTCTATTGTATACCAGTGTAAAGTCCATATCACTCTGTACTAAAAAAATTGTTTGTTATTAATAATAATGAATTATCCAATTATTTGAAACTATATTATTATCGATTCCCATATGTAATAATAACTATTTTTATTGGAGATGGAATGGATGAGTAAGCTAGTAACAAATTGTGCACGATTTGCTGTTGCTTGTTCAAATGAAAGGAAAACAGAATACCCTGCAAAAGAAAGTCACTTAGAGGATGTAATTTTTGCAGGGCAAGAAAATCAAAATAATCAATTAGTGTTCAACTGAGATGAACTAACAATTATCAAAGATGAATTTGAGGTTAAACCGGACATCACACCATCTGATGCAGAAGGAATGGAAAAATCGGAGATTGTCTATCATGATATAAAAATTAAATCGAAAGATGATAAATACTTCATCACAGGTTCAGATGATTTTTCATTAATACTTCAAAGAGTAGGAGAGCGTATCGTAGTGGATGAATT